>DATHCS010000259.1:0-6422 GCA_035319405.1 Candidatus Dormiibacterota bacterium
CGCGTCGGCGCCCCGCGCTCGTCGAAGACCAGGTCGTCGGGCTCCAGTTCGCCCATCGTCCGCCAGCCCGCAGGGGTCGGGACGGGCGTGTCGAGGGCGAGCGCCTTCCCTTCCAGTCGTGCGACGAGGTCGTCGGGCAGCTCGACCCACTCCAGGGTCTGCCCGAGCACGAACTCGCCGGGGTGCAGCACGAAGGGCTCGTCATCGGCGATGGTGACCAGCTCGGTCAGGTCGGGCTGGGGCGCCCGCACGTCGATGAACGGATAGCGGTTGTTGCGGAAGACGCGGAACTCGCGGTCGAGGTGCAGGTCGACCGATGAGGGCTGCAGGCAGGACGGGTCGTACGGGTCGATGCGCACGCGCCCCGCCTGGAGCGCCGCCCGGATGTCGCGATCCGAGAGGACGGCCATGCTCAGCCGCGCTTGCGCTGGCCCGCGCCGAGCGGCGCCGTTGGGCTCGGGGCCTGATCGTGCTCGGTCTCCGGCGCGGCCCGCTCGGCCAGCAGCTCGTCCACCTCACGCTTCAGCTGCTCGATGTCCTCGAAGCTCTGGTAGACGCTGGCGAAGCGGATGTAGGCGATCTGGTCCAGCTGCCGCAGGCGGTCCATGGCCAGCTCACCGATCCGCCGGGATGGCACCTCGCTCACGCCCTCCGCGCGCAGGGTCGCCTCGATGGCGTCGGCGGCCTGCTCGGCCGCGTCGTCGGGCACGGGCCGACGGGTGAGCGCCTTCGCGAGCCCCGCAACCAGCTTGTCGTGGTCGAACTCCTGGCGCACGCCGTCCCGCTTGACGACGACCAGGCGTGCCGCCTCGACGCGTTCGAAGGTGGTGAACCGCGCTCCGCACGTCGTGCACTCGCGTCGGCGACGGATGATGCTGCCCTCGTCCTGGTCCCGCGAATCGATGACCCGCGTGTCCGGTTCCGCGCAAGCTGGGCAGCGCACGATGCCGAGCGGACCTCCCTACAAGACCACAAGGGCTAGTGGTGGCACCACTAGGCTACCACTAGATACGGGAACGCCGAGCCCGCGCCGGCGGCAGCGGCTCGAGGCGGTTGGCCTCCCCAAGGTGGCTGCCCAGGCTCTCCCGCGCGTGCAGCAGGTTGAGGTAGCCACGCTTCACCGATGTCTGCGCCTCGAGCTCCGCGCCGCGTCCCCGCCCGGCAGTGGACTGTTCGCAGCCGAAGCGGATCATCTCGATCGCGCGCACCGCCCGTTCGAGGTCCTGGCCCATGGCGTCGCGCAGGTGGAGTGCGTAGGGCGGCGCGCGCATCGCCTCCGTCATCGCCTGTGCCTCGCCCAGCTCCTGGGTGCCCTCGTCGAGGTCTCCGAGGATCTCCTCCGGGGGGACGAGGTGGCGCCGGGCGGCATCCACCCGCGCGGCGAGCCGCTCGAGGACGGGATCGGCACGCGCACCGACCTGCTTGGCCTCGAAGCGGAAGCGGGTCACCTCCCGCGAGCGGGCCAGCGCCTTCCCGCCCGCCCGGGCGAAATACCACAGGATGTAGAGCAGCAGGCCCGCGAGGAGCAGCGGCAGGACGATCGCGCCCCAGTTCACCCGCGGGCCTCAGGCCTTGCGGGCCCGCACGGCCGCCGCCAGCCGGGGCGCAATCTCGAACAGGTCACCGATCACGACCAGGTCCGCGAACTCGACGATCGGCGCGTCCGGATCGCGGTTGATGGCCACGATCGTGCCCGACGTCTGCATGCCCACCTTGTGCTGGATCGCGCCGCTGATGCCGCAGGCCACGTAGAGCGCCGGCTTGACGATCTTGCCGGTCTGCCCGATCTGCTGGCTGTAGCTGATCCAGCCGGCGTCGACCACGGCGCGGGTCGCGCCGACGGCTCCGCCGAGGGCATCGGCCAGGTCCTCGATCACCGCGAAGCCCTCGGGTCCGCCGACGCCACGGCCGCCCGCGACGATGATGCGTGCCTCCTCGATCGAGGCGGCCGCGGCGGCCTCCGCGACGCGCTCCACGATGCGGACCGCCGGCAGCTCGCGCCCCGGAACCACCTCCACCGCCTCGACCGCCCCCGGCGCGGGGGCCTCCTCGGCCGCGATCGCTCCCGGTCGCACCACGATGACGGCGGGCGACGCCGTCGGGCGGCTCTCGGTCACCAGTCGCCCCCCGAAGATGCTCATCTCCACGAGCGGTGCGCCGTCCTGCCAGCGGACGGCCGCCCCGTTGACGAGCACCGGCCAGTCGAGGAGCGCCGCCAGCTGCCCCGCCACGTCCTTGCCGTCCGGCGAGGCGCCGCACAGGATCCAGGCCGGCCCACGTTCTGCCGCCAGCGTCGCCACGCGGGCACTCACGACCGCGGCCGAGGCCAACTCCTCGCTGGCGGCGGTATCCACCACCAGGACGCCCGGTCCGTGCTGCGCGAGGGCCGGCGCGGCGGCCGCGGCGCCCGGCGCGACGAGGACCGTCGTCGCCTCGGCTCCCATGGCCTCGGCCAGGGTCCGTGCCAGGGTCGCCAGCTCGAGCGAGAGACGCGTCGGGGCGCCGTCCGCGAGCTCGGCGACGGCCCAGATGGCGGACCCCATCAGACGAGCCTCCGCGAGGCGAGGAAGTCCACGATCTGCGCGACCGCGGCGTCGGGCTGATCGCGCACGATCGTGGCGCCGCCTCGCGGCGGCGGCGGGGTCGCCCCCACGATTTCACTCGAAGCGGCAGCGGGCCCGACCTCGGACGGCTGCAGGCCGCAGTCGGCGAGCGACCAGGTGGCGATCTCCTTGGTGCGCGCCTGCATGATGCCGCGGAGCGAGGGATAGCGCGGTTCGCCCAACAGCTGCGTGCCCATGACCAGCGCCGGCATGGGCGCCTCCAGCAGGTCGAAACCGGTCGGGCTGATGCGGTGCACGCGCACGGTGGCGCCTCCCGGGCCCGGCTCGATGCGCGCCGCGTACGAGAGGTACGGCAGGCCGAGCCGCGCAGCCAGCCAGGCCGGCACGACACCACCAAGGCCGTCCGAGCTGTCGGCGCCTGCGAAGACCAGGTCGTACTCCAGGCGCCCCAGCGCGGCCGCCAGGACCCGCACCGTGCCACGAGCGTCCGAGCCGGCGACCGCGTCGTCCTGCACATGCACCGCCCGCGCGGCGCCCATGGCCAGTCCCTTGCGCAGCGCCTCGAGCGCGCCCGCCGGGCCCATCGTCAGCAGCGTCACCTCGCCGCCGTGCTGCTCGGTCAGCTGGAGGGCGGCCTCCAGCACGTACTCATCGTTGCCGTTCGCCTCGAGGCCGCTGCCGCGATCCACGCGGAAGGCGTCGAGCAGGCGCTCGGTGCCGACGATGGGCACGGCCTTGAGCAGGACCACGATGCGCACCGAAGCGAGCCTCCCTCGAGCGGCTAGCTGCCGCGCGCCATGACGTCGCGGGCCACGACGAGGCGCTGGATCTGCTGGGTCCCCTCGTAGAGCTGCGTGATCTTGGCATCCCGCATCATGCGCTCCACCGGGTACTCACTGACGTAGCCGTACCCCCCGAGCACCTGCACGGCGTCAGTGGTCACGGCCATGGCCGTGTCCCCGGCGAAGAGTTTACACATGGCCGCCCACCGGCCCGCCAGCGGGGTCCCGGCCTCGATCTCCTGGCAGGCCGTGTAGAGCAGCTGTCGAGCGGCCTCGGTGCGGGTCGCCATGTCCGCCAGCAGCGCGCCGATCATCTGATGCTCGCCGATGCGGCGCCCGAACTGGCGTCGTTCCGCCGCGTAGCGCGCCGCCACCTCGAGCGCGCCCTGGGCGATCCCGACCGCCTGTGCGGCGATCCCCGGCCTGCTGCGCTCCAGCGTGCGCAGGGCGATCGACCAGCCCTCGCCCACCTCCCCCACGCGGTTCGCGTCGGGAACGCGCACGCCCTCGAAGACCAGCTCGGCGGTGGGCGAACCGCGGATGCCCATCTTGTGCTCGACCTTGGGGGCGCTGAAACCGGCCATGCCCCGCTCGACGATGAAGCAGCTCAGATGTCGGTGTGCTCGTCGCGCCTCCGCGGAGTCATCGGTGAGCGCGAAGACGTTGACGATCGCGGCCACGTTGCCCTCGGTGATGAAGCGCTTCGACCCGTCGATACGCCAGCCGTCCCCGTCACGCACCGCCCGCGTGCGCAGGCTGGCCGCATCGGAGCCTGCCTCGGCCTCGGTCAGGGCGAAGGCCGGCAGGATGCGGCCGGCGGCCAGGTCGGGGATCCAGCGCGCGTGCTGCTCCGGACTGCCCGCGAGCAGCAGCGGCAGCCCGCCCAGCTCCTGGATGGCGACGATAAGGCCCGAGGTGGCACAGACGCGACTGACCGCCTCG
The DNA here is from genome assembly GCA_035319405.1 of Candidatus Dormiibacterota bacterium. Lineage (GTDB taxonomy): Bacteria > Chloroflexota > Limnocylindria > Limnocylindrales > CSP1-4 > DASPUH01. Next base: position 4,289 of record DATHCS010000259.1, read on the forward strand.
ATGGCCAGGCACACCGTGAGCAGGTCGGCCCCCAGCCCGCCGTGAGCGGCCGGGAACGGCAGCGCCAGCACGTCGTGGCTCGCCAGCAGCTCGACGACGTCCCAGGGGAACTCGCCGCTCTCATCGATCGCGGCGGCGCGCGGCGCGATCTTGGCATCGGCCAGCTCGCGCACGGCGTCCCGGAGGGCGAGCTGTTCCTCGCTGAGGCGGACGGTCATCGTTTGCGATGCTACCGCGTCGGCGCTGCCAGCCGAGGCCGCCCTCGGCAGCGGCCGAACGCGGTGCTGCCCACGCGGACGGTTGAGCGCATGCGCACGTCGGATGGGTCCCGTCTGGCACTCGACGGGGTGATCCCCAGATTGAACGATGGGCACGCCAGGCCGGTCTTCTGGAGTGTGATCAGGTACCAGATGTCGATGAAACAAGGGGCGGACGTCCTGCGTGCCGAGCTGGCCGGATCAGCGGAGCAGCGGGCAGAGGCCTTCACCGTGCTCCTGGACCGCTGCCTCGATCGCAGCTTCCGGCTGGCGGCGGTCATCCTCGGCAACCGGGCCGACGCGGAGGACGCCGTCGATGACGCCGCGCTGCGCGCCTGGCAGCACGTGGGATCCCTGCGCGAGCCCGACCGGTTCGATGCCTGGTTCACGCGGATCGTCGTCAACGTGTGCCGCGATCGGCTGCATGGACACCGGCTGCCGGACGCACTCATGGTCGAGCCGCCCATCGCCGACGATCGCTTCGCGGACATCGACGAGCGAGCGGCGCTGCACCAGGCCCTCGCCGCCCTGACACCCGATCACCGCGCGGTGATCGCGCTGCGCTTCGTCGAGGAGAAGACCGTGGAGGAGATCGCCACGCAGCTCGGGATCCGGGCCGGCACCGTGAAGTCCCGCCTCCACTACGGCGTGGCCGAACTGCGGGCCGCGTACGACGCGGCGGGGCGCGAGCCAGCGGGGATGGACCGATGAACGAGGATCGCTTCCAGCGTGACCTGCATCTCGTGCTGCGGGAGATCGCCGGCGAAGGGGCGCCGGCCTCGCTGCGCTACCGGCTGGCCGATGTCACGGTGCGAGCGCCGCTCGGGCACCGCCCGTGGTTCGTCGTGCCGCTGCAGCTCGCCACCGCGACCGCCGCGATCGTGGTCGTGGCGCTCCTTGCGCTCATGCTCGTCCCAGGCGGCATCCTGGGCCCGGCAGCCACGGAGAGCCCGACGCCGAGCGCTTCGGCCAGCCCAACCCCGAGCGGCCAACCGTCGTCGACCCCATCGCCATCGGTCTCGCCTGCCCCGACGACATCTCCGACCCCGGGTCCCCTCGGCTGGTCGAGCCTGACCTGGTCCCAGGGTGTCTTGCTGACGGACGGGCAGTTCGTGCAGGACCTGGTTCCGTGGGGCCATGGGTACGTTGGCGTGGGCGGGGTCGACACCGGATCGGGCCTTGACGCCGCGTTCTTCAGCTCCGGTGACGGGATCCACTGGACGCTCGTGAAGCGGCAGTCGTCGAACCACAGCGAGGCGGTCACGGGGGTGGTGGCGGGACAGGTGGTCCGAATCGGGAACCGGCTGCTCGCGGTCGGAGAAGCGTTCATGAACGCGCCGGGTCAGCTGCCGGACTTCGCCCCGCCCCTGTGGGAATCCGATGACGGGACGACCTGGACGCAGGTGGAGAGCCCCACCTGGGACGCCGCTTCCACGTGGCCCACCTGGCTTCTCTCCGGGCCACACGGTGTTGTGGCGGTACGCGGGGGCAGCAAGGACGCCGTCGTGCTTCACTCGCTCGACGGTTCGACCTGGACGCGCGCGACCCTCCCCACGACCGAACACGCCATTGCCAGGGACGCGATCGCCTACTCGAGCGGTTTCGTCATCGTGGGTCGCGATGGGCAGCCGGACAGCCTCTCTGAGGTCAGCGATCCCTCGATCTCGCCATTCGGCGTCGGTCGACCCGCCGCGTGGATCTCGGCGGACGGCGTCCGGTGGTCCCAGGCGACGGTCGAAGGTAACGAGGTTGCCGGGGCCGGGCTGGGCAAGGTGCTGGCTGTTCGCACAGGGTTCGTCGCCCTTGGCGTCAACAGCACCGCGGACCACGACGGGACGATGACGAGCTGGACCTCGGTGGACGGCCGCACCTGGTCG
>DATHCS010000260.1:0-2748 GCA_035319405.1 Candidatus Dormiibacterota bacterium
GCCACGAAGAGGAAGATCGAGGCGGCGAAGATGGCCAGGACCTGGCCGCGCTCGCGGGCGCGGGCGTCGCCGCGGGAGGCCGTGGGGCTCTCCGTCGATCCGCGGCGGGATCGGAGCTGGAACATCGGTACCTCGTCTGCAGCCGTAGCCGGCACGCCCGGGGACAGCACGCCACAGTCAACGACGCAGGGGGTCCCATCACAACCGCCCGTTGGTACCACTCGCCGCGGCCGGGCTGGCCAAGGGTCAGCAAGGTCCGCTGCAAGCAAGCGGTGGCAGGTCCCGGATCGAGCCGAACGGTGGGTGGTTGCCCATGCCTGCGTCGCAGCGTTGGGCGGGAAGTCAGGGCGGACATGACGAGGCGGCCGGGAGAAGCCGGCCGCCTCGTATGAGTCCTCGCCCGGGGTCAGGGTCCCCGAGCCGGGCCTGTCAGGGGACGATCAGGTGGACGGGGTTGCCTCGGATGCTGACCATCCAGGTCGTCGTGTCGTTGCCCTTGTTGACGGTGTAGCGGATCTTCCACCAGCCGGGCGCATTGGTGGGGTTGCCCGGATCGGGCGGCGTGAGCCCTGTCGAGCCGTACGACGTGGGCAAGGGGATCGTGATCTTGACCCACGAGTTCTGGAAGAACTGGCCGCCCGAGGTGAAGTTCGGACAGCCCGCAGGCGGCGCGATGCCGCTGCTGTTGGCGTAGGTCTGGAGACAGGTCTGATTGGTCTGGTTCTGCGGGCTCGTGCCGTTGCCGTCCTGGGTGAAGCTGAAGGTCGCCGGCGTGTAGGTGCCGCCGTCCGGATCGAGGATCTGCACCCAGGCCTTGTCGCCCACGTCGCCGGCATCGAAGAGGTCGATCTCGATGGTCTTGCCCGCGCCTGCCGTGCGGTCGATCTGGGCCAGGAAGAACTCCTGTGCGCCCGAGACGACGTTGGCATACGCCACCATCCGCCCGGAACCGTAGATGGTCGGATTGCCGCCACCGGTGACCTCGATCGACCACATGTTCTCGAACATCTGGTCAAGGTTCGCGTTGGGGCTGTTGGGATCGGTGGTCGTGACGTTCAGGCGGTAGACGCCGGCGGGGAGTCCGCTGACGATCGGCCACCACTTGTTGTGCCAGAAGCGGCCCTCGAGGGGGTTGCTGCTGGCGCCCGCGCGGCAGTCGAGCAGCGACGGGTCGGCAAGATTGGGCTCATTGCCGTCGGCGAAGTTGTTGTCGCCACCGCCGGCCGGGGACGCGGTCGCGTACGGCGCGCTCTTGTCCACCTGGAACTCGTTGGCGAAGAGGTTCGCGGAAGTCCCCACCAGCGTGTCGTCCGCCTGGGTGAAGGTCGTGCCGTTCGTGTTGTAGAGGCGGTAGTAGGTCGACACCGGCACCGAATCCACGCTGCCGCTGTTGATCCAGTGGTCGCCGGCTCCGAGATGGCCACCCCCCGGTCCTGACGTCGTGGCGCAGAAGGTCGGGTCGTAGAGGTAGACGTTGGAGCCCGACGACTTGACCTCGATCTGGTAGTTGTAGCCGCTGCCGTCGTACTGCGCGCTGGGGGTCGTGCGCGGGTTGTAGAAGGGCGCGAAGGCGTCGCCGGTGGAGCGGTTGGAGCCCTCACCCTCGATCGCCCCGAAGAAGCCCTGCGAGGCAAGGCTGCCCACGCCGGTGGCGTTGGGGAGGTTGCTGCAGGCCAGCGACGAGCCGCTGACCTTGCAGTCCTGGTAGACGCCGTAGTAGTTCTGCGGGCTGCCCATCGGCACCGGTTGCACGTAGATGGCCTTGCCCGTCCGCCTCGCGGTGATCTGGTTGATGCCAAACAGGCGCATGAAGAAGGTGTTCACCGGCGCCGAGACGGTCACGTCCAGCTGGCGCGGATCGCCGCCCGGGTTCACGACCGAGTCCTGCTGCGGGCTGACGATCACGCCGCCCACCCCGCCGGTGTAGCCGTTCTTGGTCGCCTCGTCGCGGGCGGCGGTGTAGGCCGAGCCCTGGGCGCCGGGCAGCCACACGACGCCGGCCAGGGCGGCCGCGTCCGCCGCGCGCTGGACGCGCAGGTTGTTGGCCCAGTACCAGGAGACGTCGATGACCACGGCCAGGATCGCCACGAAGAGGAAGATCGAGGCGGCGAAGACGACGAGCACCTGGCCGCGCTGCCGCCGATCGTCCTCGGCGGTGCGGGTCGCGGGTCCGGTCGTGCGCGCGGGTGACGCGGCTGGGACACGTCGCACGATGCGCGGTCTCCTACTGGCTGGGGTTGAGGGCCATGATGGTGCGGTCGGTCATCTGCTGGGTCGAGGCGGCGGGCCCGCCGAAGAAGCCCATGACCGAGGCCAGCGGCGTCGTGTAGCGATACGTGTAGCTGATGCTCACCCCGATCGAGTCGGGGTTCGCGCCGTTGTCGCGACTGGAGGCCGGCCAGCCGTTGCTGCCCGAGCGCACGAAGTTGAGGTTCGCGCCGTCGACCACCGGTCCCGCGCCGGGACTGTACGTCCACACGTCGACCTGGCTGCCGAGCTGGTTGCCGCTGGCGTCCGCGCTGTAGATGCGGATCTGGCCGATGTCGCTCATCTTGATGGGCGAGCCGTTGCTCTGGAGGATCCGCTGGACGGCCGCCACCACGTAACAGTCGGGGTCGTTGGCACCGGCGGGCGTGGGACAGAACACCACCTGCGAGCCGCTGCTGTTGAGGCCGTTGGCCAGGGCCGCCCCGACGCGGGCCCCCTCGCGCGTGGCGTACTGCAGCGTCAGGTTGTGGTTGAACATCA
>DATHCS010000261.1:0-4319 GCA_035319405.1 Candidatus Dormiibacterota bacterium
CGCATCGCCGGCCGCCGGGCGGATCGCGTCGTAATCAAGGAGACGCTGAAGTACCTGCGCGGTCGGAGTCGCGAATCGGCGCTCGGCGAGCTGCGCGCCGGGGTGCGTGAGGGCGGCATGCGCGGTGAGGTGCCAGCGTACGAGGACGAGCCCTCGGCGCTCCGCGCCGTGCTCGGCAATGGCAGTGGCAGCGGCGGCGGCAGGGCCAACGAGCCGGGCGTGGTCGCCCTGATGTGCCACGAAGATCGCGACGGCGTGGGCGCCCTGCTGGCCGAGCTAGGGGCGCGCCCGCTGCGCGATCACCGCGAGCTGCTTGAGCTGATGCCGCGGCTGCAGCCGCGCCCGTACCCGCGCGCCTGAGGAGGTCGAGCAATGGCCGAGCTGGGACATCGCGACCTGGGCCTCGGGACGATCGGCGTGTGGGGCCACCTGGACAGCCTGCCCGCTGCCCGGTTGCGCGCCTACGCGGCACGCGTGGAGGCACTCGGCTACGGCACGCTGTGGGTGCCCGAGACCGTCGGTCGGGAACCGTTCACGCTGCTCGGGCTGCTCGCGGGCTCGACCAACGGGCTACACCTGGGAACCAGCATCGCCTCGATCTGGGCGCGGGACGCGCAGGCCACGCGCATGGCCGCGGAGACGCTGCAGGAGGCCACCGGGGGCCGATTCGTGCTGGGCCTGGGCGTCTCTCACCCACACCTCGCCGAGAAGCTGCGCGGCCACCAATGGCAACGCCCGCTGGGGCGGATGCGGGCCTACCTCGAGGCCTATCAGGCCGCGATCTACAAGGGGCCCCAGGACGCGGCCTCCGGCTCTCCGCCGATCCTGCTTGCCGCACTCCGCGAGGGGCTGCTGGGCCTCGCCGCGCGAGAGACGGATGGCGCCTTCCCGTACCTGGTGACGCCCGAGCGGGTGGCCTGGGCCCGTGGCCGGCTCGACGAGGCGGCCGCAGCGGCCGGCCGGTCACGGCCGACGCTGGCCGTGACCCTGCCGGTGGTCGTGGAGGTCGACCCGCAGCTCGCCCGCGCCGCCGCGCGCGGTTACCTGCTGTCCTACTTGCGCACGCCGGCGTACCAGGCGGCGTGGGCCCTGCAGGGCTTCGAGGAAGACGACTGGACGCGGCCGGGCAGCGACCGCCTGGTGGATGCGATGGTGGCCTGGGGCGCGATCCCCGAGGTCCTCGCGCGGGTGGCCGCGCTCCACGCCGCGGGAGCCGACCACGTGGCGCTCATCCCGCTCGATGCCTCGGGCGTGACCGAACACCTTCCCACCCTCGAGGCGCTCGCCGAGGTCGGGCTGACCGCCTGACCCCGCATGCCCCGCGCCCGCAGCGCCGAGGCGGCCGCATGCGCGCGACCGGCTTGCGAGACCGGGCGCCGGTCGGTCATGATGGAGGCCTCGCCGCGCGAGGGGCCGCGGCGCACGGAGGGACGGCGCGATGGAGACGGCCGCGGGACTGCTGCTGATCCTGCTCAGCATCATCCTGATCGTGGGCATCACCTGGCAGGTGAGCCGCAACCTGCCCCGCTCCGGCTGAGGGCTCAGCCCTCCGGGACGGCCAGCTCGCCGGGATCGGCGATCGCGGTCCCGCGTCCCGGCGCCCGGCCCGCCGCCATCGCCAGCTGGTAGACGCCGGGCGCGTCGTCAGCGCAGACCACGATCAGGTCGCCCGCGCCGGCTTCGGCCAGCGCGACCCGCGCGGCCTCCAGCTCGTCGAGCACGGCATCGGCTCGTTGGCAGCGTGCGCCGTCCCGGCGCGCCACCTCGACGCCCGCCAGGACGTTGGCGGCTGACTCCCCCTCGGGGCGGCCTCGCCGGTTGGCGTCCTCGCGCACGTGGATCAGGTCGAAGGCCGATGCCGCCAGGGCTCCGTACTCGCGCTGGTCCGCGTCGCGCCGGTCGCCGGGCACGCCGATGACGCCGATGGCCCGTCCCGTGCGGGGGTTCGCCGTGCCGCCGTTGCCGTCTCGTCGACGACCCCGCCGCCCGACCGGTGCGCCCTCCATGGTGAGGTTGACGAACTCGGCCAGGCGCCGCATGCCGTCTACGTTGTGGCAGTAGTCGATGATGACCTTGGTGCCGTTGACCTCCAGGAGGTTGAGTCGGCCGGGCGCCTGGAAGTAGGAGGTCGAGAAGGTCCGCAGGCCCTGCCGGATGTCGTGCAAGTGGGCGCCGGCCGCCCACGCCGCCGCGGCCGCGGCCAGCGCGTTGGCCACGTTCATGCGGGCCCGGCCGTCGAACGTGGCCGGGATGAGGTGGGTGTAGAGCAGGGGCATCGTGCGCGGACCGTGGCGCAGCACGATCAGCTCGCCCTCGTCCGTCTCCTGCAGCACGATCGCCGCGCCGCCGCGCCCGCAGTGGGTGTCGACGCGGTCGAAGCCGCCCTCGCCGCGCCGCGTGGCCATCGAGAAGTAGACGATCGACCCGCGGCACTCCCCGGCCATGCGGGCCACCAGCGGGTCGTCGGCGTTGAGCACCGCCGAGCCCGCGCGCGGCACCGCCTCGACGAGGACGGCCTTGACCGCCGCCAGCTGGCGCAGCGTGGTGATGCCGGCCAGGCCCAGGTGGTCCTCGGTCACGTTGGTGACCACGGCCACGTCGTTGCGGTCGTAGCCGAGGCCCTCGCGGAGGATGCCGCCGCGTGCCACCTCGAAGACGGCCGTGTCCACGGACGGGTTCTGCAGCACCATCTGGGCCGACTTGGGGCCCGACATGTCGCCCTTCTTGATGAGCCGCCCGTCGATGACGATGCCGTCGGTGGTGGTCATCCCGACACGGCGGCCCATCAGCTTGAGGATGTGGGCGATCATGCGCACGGTCGTGGTCTTGCCGTTGGTGCCGGTCACGGCCACGATCGGGATGCGCGCCGGGGTACCCGGCGGGAAGAGCAGGTCGAGAACCGGGCGGGCCACGTACTGCGGCTCACCGACCGTGGGGTGGGTGTGCATGCGGAACCCGGGCGCCGCGTTGACCTCGACGATCGCGCCGCCCTGCTCGCGCACGGGCACGGCGATGTCGGGCACGATGAAGTCGATGCCGGCCACGTCGAGGCCCACCACGCGCGCGGCCGTCTCGGCGATCTCGACGTTCTCCGGGTGCGCCTCGAGCGTCCGGTCGATCGAGGTGCCGCCGGTCGACATGTTGCCGGTCAGGGCGAGCTTGACGCGCGTCCCGGCCGGGGGCACGGCGTCGAGCCCGTAGCCCTGCGCGCCGAGCAGTTCCTCGGCCGCCTCGTCGACGCGGATCTTGGTGAGCACCTTCTCGTGCCCGATGCCGCGCCGCGGGTCGGCGTTCTCCAGGTCGACGAGGTCCCGCACGGTGTGGATCCCGTCGCCCGTGACGCCCGCCGGCACGCGCTCGGCGATGGCGGCCATGCGGCCGCCGATGACCAGGCAGCGGTAGTCGTTGCCGTGCACGTACGTTTCGACGACCACGTCGCCCGCGCGTGACTCGACGCGTGCCCGCGGATAGGCGATCCGAACGGACGCCTCGTCGCGCAGGTCGAGGTTGACGCCGCGTCCGTGGTTGCCGTCGAGTGGCTTCACGACGCAGGGATAGCCGATCGTCCTGGCCCCCTCGACGGCCTCCTCGACCGAGCCCACCACGATCGAGCGGGGCACCGGCAGACCGGCCGCGTTGAGGAGGGCGTTGGTGAGGCTCTTGTCCGAGGCGACGTCCACGGCGATGGCCGACGTGCGAGAGGTCATCGTGGCCCGGATGCGCTGCTGGTGCACCCCCTGGCCGAGCTGGATCAGGCTGAAGCGATCGAGCCGGATCCAGGGGATGTCGCGTTGCGCCGCCTCGTCGATGAGCGCCTGCGTCGAGGGCCCGAAGGCCTGTCGCTCGGCGAGCCGGATGAGCCGCTCTTCCTCGGCCGCGAAGTCGAAGGCGTGCTCGGGATCGTCGGGCGCGACGAGGTGGTTGACCAGCGCCACGGCCATGCGTCCCGCCTCCAGCCCGACGCGCTCCTCGCCGTACTGGTAGATGACGTTGTACTGGCCGTGCTGCCCGGCCGAGCGGGTCTTGCCGTGGCGCGCCTCCGTGCCGGCGAGCGTCTGGAGCTCCAGCGCCACGTGCTCGGCGATGTGGCCCATCCAGGTGCCGTCGCGCAGGCGGGTCACGAAGCCGCCGCGGCGGCCCAGCGAGCAGGCGTGCTCCTCGAGCGTGGGCAGCAGCGCCAGGAGGCGGTCGGTGAAGCCCGGGATCCGGTCCGACGGCCACGCCTCGAGCTCGCCCAGGTCCACCAGCATGCGGATGACGGGCTCGCGGGCCCAGAAGTTGGGGCCGCGCAGCACGCGCGTCTCGAGGATGCGCAGCTC
>DATHCS010000262.1:0-3052 GCA_035319405.1 Candidatus Dormiibacterota bacterium
AACACGGCAGTTAAGCTCTCCAGCGCCGAAGATACTGAGGGGGCAGCCCCTCGGGAACATAGGTCGTTGCCAGGATCTTTTGCTATCCCGCGATCACTGGGCTGCGCGACGGCAGGAACCGTTCACAGTCCGACTCGATCATCCTGACCCATGGTGCTGCAACCGCCGACCACCCAGGCCGCTCCGTCCACCGCGGCGATCGGCGACGCCTGTCCGTACGTCCTGGCCGAGGGCGGCTCGTGGCGGGCGGCACAGCCGATGCGCGAGCACCGCTGCAATGCCGTCCATCCCCCGGCGACTCTGACGTCCGAGCAGCAGCGACGCCTCTGCCTGGTCGAGGCGCACGCCGAATGCCCGACCTACCTGCACGCGCGCGAGAGCACGCGATTGGAGCTCATCGCGTCGGGCGCCGATCCCGATCGTCTCGCGGCGCGGCGAATGGTCGCGCTGACGCGGCCGATCCCCGTCGCCCTCGAGCGCCCCACGGCGCTGCCGGGCTCGCGCCTCCTGACGAGTCGGACTCGCCGCCTCGCCGAGGTGGCCCTGGTGGCGGTGATCGTTCTGGCGGCCGCCCTGCTCATCGCCGCCCGGTTCGGCGGCTTCGGGCTGATCGCAGGATCCTAGCGCTGGCAGCCGCGGCAGAAGGTCGTCACGAATCCGCCCGGGGCGATCTCGCTGAGCGTGGTCCCGCAGCGCGGGCAGGCCTGCCCGCCCTTGCGATGGACGCGCAGGAAGTCACGCACCTCCACCTCGAAGTGCGGCGGCACCCGCTCACGCAGCTGCGCGATCGCCCACGGCAGCACCTCGCGGGTCGCCTGGAAGAGGGCCTCGATCTCCTCGGGTGCAAGCGTGGAACGCCGGCGGAACGGCGCGAGGCGGGCTGACCACAGGATCTCGTCGCTGTAGCCGTTGCCGATCCCGGCCACGAAGGCCTGGTTCTTGAGCAGGTTCTTCAGCTCGCCGCCGTGGCGGGCGATGCGCCGGCGCCAGGTCTCGTCGTCGAGGGCCGGGTCGTCCGCGTCGGGACCCTGCTCGTCCCAGCCGGGCACGGGCCGCGTCGTGCCCTCGGGCATGAGGTAGACCTTGCCCATCCGCGTGGGATCGCGATAGCGCAGCTCCAGGGGCTGCCCATCGGGTGGCAGCCACTCGCCGCCCCGGGTCCAGGCTGCCGCATGCGCGGCCGCTTCGCGGGCCGACTCTGTCGATCGCGGGCCGAAGCGCCAGACGACGGCCGTGCTGGGGAAAGCCCTGCTCCCGACGGCAGCCACGCCGAGCCGCCCGGTGAGCATAGGGTTGAGCACCACCCGGTCATGGGTGAAGGTCAGCGACAGGAACTTGCCCCGCCGCGTGACGCGTTCCAGCACCTGGCCGGCCAGGGCCGCCTGCTCCTGCGGCGTGCCTCGCACGACCAGCGACTGGGGCACCCGCACCGACTCGAGAGGCCGCCCTTCGAGCGCAGCCTGGAAGGCGTCGGCGAGGATGGCGAGATCGGGCAGCTCGGGCACGGGCAGCCGATCGTAGCACCGCGCTCCTCACGCTCGATTGAGCGCCCCGAGGGGCCGTGGTACCATGCGCGGGCCCTGAAGGGGAACCGCACAGCGAGCCGGCCGAGCCGAGCGATCAAGGAGTCTGACGAGCCCACCAGGACACGGACGACACCCCACTCGACACCTGGGCCCGGGCCATGCTCGGGCCGTGTTGTTGTCCGGAGGGAGCGCATCGAAGGAGTACCACCTTGACCGCAGAGCCGATGGGCGGGACGGACGCGTCCGCCGAGGCGCTGGCCTCGACCGAGACCGCTGCCGCTGAGGCCGTCGCGACGACCGTCGCCGACGAGCCCGCCGAGAACCAGGAACCCGCAGCCAGCAGCCAGCCCGACACGCTCGCCCCGATGGCATCCGCCGATGGCACCGAGGCGGCCGGTGAGCCTGCCGCCATTGCGCAGCCCGCCGTCGAGGCGGTCACGCCTGCCGATGTCGCCGAGGCTCCCGCGGCCGAGCCGGAGCTTCCGGTCACAGTCGAGGCTCCTGCCGACGAGGCGCCCGCTGAGGCCCCTGCCGCCGAGGCGCCCGCTGAGGCACCTGCCGCCGAGGCGCCCGCTGAGGCCCCTGCCGCTGAGACGCTCGCTGAGGCCCCTGCCGCCGAGGCTCCAGCCGCCGAGACGCCTGCCGAGGCTCCGGCTGCCGCCGTGGAGGCGCCCGAGGCCGTCGAGCCAGAAGCTGCGGCCTCGCCAGTCGAGCCGGCGCCCGTCCCGGTCATGGCCGCGGCGCCCCGTCGCGAGGGACCCGAGCCGACCACCATGGAGGAGCTGCTCTCGGAAAGTGCCGAGGACATCCGCAGCCTCAAGCACGGGGACGTGGTCGAGGGCTCCGTGGTCCGCATCGACAAGGACGAGATCCTCGTCGACATCGGCGCCAAGTCCGAGGGCGTGGTCAGCAACCGCGAGCTGTTCGGCCGCCACGCTGAGCAGCAGCCGGTGCTCAACGTGGGCGACACCGTGCTCGTCTACGTGCTCCAGCCCGAGTCGGAGGCCGGCCACGCGGTGCTCTCGCTGCGCCGGGCGGGCCTGGAACGCAAGTGGCGCGCGATGCAGGAGCAGTTCGAGGCCGGCGTGATCATCGAGGCGCCGGTGATCGACCACAACAAGGGTGGGCTGATCGTCGACTGCGGCATTCGCGGTTTCGTGCCCATCAGCCAGATCGTCGACTTCCCGCGCCGGCCGCAGAACGACCAGCCTCGCGACGCGGCCCAGGAGATCGCGGAGAAGCTGCAGCCCTTCGTGGGGCGCAAGCTGCGGCTGAAGATCCTGGAGGTCAACCGCAAGGCCAACCGCCTGATCCTGTCCGAGAAGGTCGCGCTGTACGAGGAGCGCCGCGAGAAGCGCGACGAGCTGTTCAGCAGCCTGCAGGTCGGCCAGAAGGTCACCGGCACCGTTCGCTCGATCGCGCCGTTCGGCGTGTTCATCGATCTCGGCGGCATAGATGGCCTGGTCCACAAGAGCGAGCTCTCGTGGAACAAAGTCAACAACCCCGAGGCCGGCTACAAGATCGGC
>DATHCS010000263.1:0-5140 GCA_035319405.1 Candidatus Dormiibacterota bacterium
GTCGCCGACGTGCTTGTCGTACTTGCGGGCGATGTCGGAGCCGAGCACGGTGACGGAGGCGTTCTCATCGCCGGCGCTGAGGGCCCGACCCTCGGCGTAGCGGAGCGGGAAGTTCTCGTGCCCTTGGTCGGACCCGTAGACCGACCCGGTGATCATCGGCGGCACGCCCATGTTGACCGTGGCCTGCTGCTGGTCCATGAGCATCATCACGGCCGGCCGCACGGCGGCGACGCCGTCCACCTTGCGCACCGTGTCTGCGGTCGGCAGCGACATGGGCGCGCTGGCGAAGCCGCCCACCGAGCCCGAGCTGTCGCTGACCGTGATCTTGTCGGCGTAGTAGACGCTGCCGCCCTGGACGAGGGCGTTGATCTTGTTGGCCATCGACCCGAACACGACCAGCGCCCAGATCCCGATCGTGATGCCGAGGATGGTCAGCCCGGTCCGGACCTTGCGCCGGCCCAGGTCTCGCACGTATCGCATGGCGTCCGCCCCACTTCTGAAAGGAAGGAGCCCGGGCCTCGGCAGCGCGTGCCATCCCTCGTCGTGGCGCGCGGCGGGCCCAGATGCGCGCACCGTGATCTCTGGGCCCGATCCTCGGCGAGTGCCGAACCGCCCGATCGGCGCGGGCCGATCGACCCCGGGCGCTACCCTTGGGCCGTGACCCCGAAGGTGAGCTGGTCGCAGGCGCTCGCCTGGCGCATGCGGCGGCACTTCCTCGACCCGGCGGGCTCAGTGGCCGCGCCCGAGGTGGTGCGTCGCCTGTGTGGCGTCCAGGCGCAGGTGGCCTCATCGGCCGACCTGGCCGTACGGGTCCGACAGGAACGGTCCGACGTCGGCGAGGTCGCTCGCGCACTCGCGGACGGCGACCTCATCAGGACCTGGGCGATGCGCGGCGCGCTGCATCTCCTGGCGCCCGAGGCCGGCGGGGCCTTCCTGTCGCTGATGGCCGCGGGGCGGTCCTGGGAACGACCGAGCTGGCAGCGCTACTTCGGCGTCAGCCCCGCCCAGATCGAGGCGCTTCGCGGCGCGGTGCGGGAGGCCCTGGCCGGGCGCACGCTGACGCGCGAGGAGCTCATCGCTTCCGTCGTGCAGCGGCCCGGCTTCGAGCACCTTGGCCACGCCCTCCGCTCCGGGTGGGGGACGCTCCTCAAGCCGCTCGCCTGGCAGGGCGACCTGTGCCACGGCCCCAGCCGGGGCGCGCGCGTCACCTTCCGACTCCCGCGCGACGCCAGCTCGCGCTGGGCAGGCGTGCCAGAGCCAGGCGTCGCGGCGCCGATCGCGCTGGCCGCCTACTTCGGCGCCTATGCCCCGACCACGGGTGCCGCCTTCGGGACGTGGCTGGCCGGTGGGTGGTTCGGCCAGCGACGCATCGACGCCTGGGTTCGGGAGCTGGGGGACCGTGTGGCGGCGGTCGACCTCGAGGGCGAACGCGCCTATGTCCTCGCGGAGGACCTCGATGAGCTGGTCGCGTCGCGAGCCTCGGCGGCCGTGCGGCTGCTGCCCGGCTTCGACCAGTGGGTGCTCGGGCCGGGCACGGCCGACGGGCACGTCGTTCCAACGAGCCGCCGTGCCGCCGTGAGCAAGCAGAGCGGTTGGATCGCGCCGGTCGCGCTGGTCGGGGGCGTGGTCAGCGGCACCTGGGAGCTCGACCGCGATCGGCTTCGCGTCGCCTGGTTCGGTGAGGCCGGTCGGCCGCCCCGTGCGGCCCTCGGGGCCGAGGTCGAGCGTTGGGCGGCGCTCCTCGGGCGCGACGTTTCGCTCGAGATCGAAGGGGCGTGAGCAGCGGGGAGGCTCAGCTCGGGCCGGCGCCCAGCTCGGCCAGACGCTCGGCGGACGGGATGAAGTAGTAGGCGCCCGTCAGGGCACGCGCGAAGCGGGTCAGCTCGTCACGAGGACCGCCGTCGAGGCCCAGCATGCTCTCGAGCATCGCCGACAGGATGTGTTGCTGTGCGCTGAAGCCGACGAAGATCGTGCCGTGTCGTTGCAGCGTGCCGTAGCCGATGTTGCGCCGGAAGATGTGCCCGAAGCGGTCCTGGTCGGTGCGCGCGACGTGCGACGCCGGGGGCTTGGGATCGAGCTCGGTGCTGTCGTCCTTGCGGCGGCCGATGGCTCGCTCCTGCGCCTCGACGACCAGCCCCTCCCAGGCCCCGGCATCGTGCTCCCACTGTTGCAGGAGGAGGATCGTGCCGCCCTCGCCCGACCGGCCCTTCCCGATGAGCACTTCTGCGGTGGCCTCGACCAGCGAGGGGTTCTCCGTCCCGTCGATGAAGCCGGTCAGGTCCCGGTCGTGGTGATAGGGCCAGCCCACCAGCTCGTGTGCCAGGGCCAGGTGCGGGGCGAGCGCGGCGGTCGTGGCGCGCGAGAGATCGAACACGACGTCATAGGATGCGCCGGAGAGCCAGATGAGCACGTCGTGCTGCGTTGCCGGCAGGGTGTAGCCGTCCGGCCCGATGACCGGACGTTCGAAGCTCTTGACATCCGCGGGGGCCCAGTGCGGCGCGACCGCCGCCCAGAGCTCGGGCCGGAAGCCGGCCACGAGGTTGACGCCCCCGATGGTCGTGCGCGGCTCGCGGAGGGCCGCCACCTGCCCCACCGCACGGGGGGCGTCGGCGCCCGGCAGCAGGTCCAGTTCGAGGTGCGCGTGGGAGGCGGTCCCCAGGGCGAAGATGCCCGGTTGCGGCGTGGTCATCCGGCAAGCCTAGGGCTTGGACCTGCCGGCCACACGGCATCGCCGACGCGTGGGTCCTGCTGATCGAGATCCTGCGCTAGGAGCCTGAGGCCGCGCCCGACAGGTCGTACAGGGTCAGGCTTCCGCTGCCGCCATAGTCGACAACGGTGCCCGCCGACTGCACCCACTGGGTGATCTCCGAGGAACCGCCGCCGCCTGCGCCGCCCGGTCCGAAACCCGCACCGCCGACGAGCACGTAGCGCAGCTGGCCGGAGGCGACGTACGCCTGCAGCTCGGCGAGGGTGGGGGTCGGGTCGGAGCCGGTGAAGCCGCCCATGGCCATCACCGGCGCGCCGCTGGCCAGCTCGATGGAGCCGGCCTGCTGGGCCGAGGTTGCGGCCACGATCCAGGTGGCCGTGCCGCGGTTGGCCAGCAGGTATGCCACCAGCGCGCTGTCGGCATCGACGGAGCCGGGACCACCGGCCGTTCCGCCCGGGGCGCCGACGCTGCCACCCGTGCCGCCGTCACTCGTGCCGTCCGGTGCGCTCGGGGCGCCCGTTCCGCCACTGCCTGGCCCGATGCCGGTACCGCTGGGTGGCTGGGCCCCACCGGTGAAGCCGCCATCCTGGCCGATGCTGCCCGGGCCGCCGCCGGCGAAGCCGCCGCGGTCGGCGGCCGCTGGGCCAGCCGAGGGGTCGCCACCGCTGTACGCCGTCGCCATCGTGTCGAGCGCGTAGGCTGCCGGGCCGAGGAGCATGGCAGCCACGCCGACGAGCAGCGCGATCGCGCTCAGACGGCGGAGGGACGGGAGGGTGGGCACCATCACCAGCGCTGCGGCCACGGCGGACAGCGCCAGGATGGCCAGGCCGAGCCCCGGCAGGAAGTCGGGCGTCCGCTCGAGCAGCTGCCAGGCCCAGATGCCGCTGATGAGGATCAACGCGGCCAGCGCCAGTCCGGCGAGCGGCGTCCGCTCGCGGAGCTTCCAGAGGTCCACCACGACCGCTCCCACGAGCGCGGCCACGGCCGGCGCGAGCGCCACCACGTAGTAGCTGTGGATGATGCCGGACATGAAGCTGAAGACGAGGGCGGTGACGGCGAACCAGAGGCCCCACATCAGGTAGCCCGCCCTGGCCGGGTCGGTGCGCGGCTTGTGCAGGTGCATCAGCATGCCGGCGGGAATCGCCAGCAGGGCGGCCGGCAGGAGCCAGCTCACCTGGCCGCCGAATTCGGCATTGAAGAGCCGCAGCAGGCCGGGCGAGCCGCCGAAGCCACCGCCACCGCCACCGCCGCCGGGCCCGCCGACGCCGAAGAAGCCGAAGATCCGACCGAGCCCGTCGTACCCGAAGATCAGGTCGAGCACCGAGTCGTTGGTGCTGCCACCGATGTAGGGTCGCGCGCTGGCGGGCAACAGCTCCACCGGCACGACCCACCAGGCGCTGCTGAGGAGCACCGCCGCCGCCGCGACCGCCAGGCCTCCGAGACGTCGCCGCAGCGAACCGGCGGCCGCCACGAGATACGTGACGGCGAAGGCGGGCAGAACCAGGTAGGCCTGCAGGTACTTGGTGTTGAAGGCGAGCCCCACGAACAGGCCGGCCAGGATCACCCAGCGCAGCCGTCCGTCTTCGAGCGACCGCACGAAGGCCCACGCCGCGAGCACCAGCAGCAGCGTCAGCAGGGCATCGGGGTTGTTGTAGCGGAACATCAGCACCGCCGCGGGCGTGAGGGCCATCGCCAGCCCGGCGACGAGCGCCGCCGCAGGGCCGAAGGACCGACGCACCACGGCGAAGAGCACCAGCACGGTCGCCACGCCGCAGAGCGCCTCGGGCAGCAGGATGCTCCACGAGCTGAGCCCGAAGAGGCGCACGGACAGGCCCATCAGCATCGTCGCCAGCGGCGGCTTGTCGACCGTGATGAAGTTCGCCGCGTCGATCGAGCCGAAGAACCAGGCCGACCAGCTCTGCGAGGCGGCCAGCGCTGCCGCCGAGTAGTAGACGTTGGCGTAGCCGCTGACGGTGAGGTTGACCAGGTAGAGCGCCCCCGCGAGCAGGGCCAGGCCGAGCTGGGCAGGTCGGACCCAGGCGGCCTCCGTGGCCTTGCCGCGCCACAGGCCCCCGAGGGCGGCGGGCAGGGCATCGAGCGTCGCGGCGATGCCCTGGCGCGGGCGGGGAACGGTGGTCATCGGAGGGTCCTTTCGAGGTCGATCGAGACGGGCGCCGGGGTGCGGCGCACCGGCGCAGGGCGCGGCGCTGGCCGCTGCGCGCGCGAGCGCGGGCGGGTGATCCAGCCGCGGAGGAGGAAGAAGCGGCAGATCGTGGCGAGGGCGCTCGCCGCGACGAGGACGACGAGCTCGACGAGGCGACCCGGATCGGGCCACAGCAGCTGGAGCCCGGCGATGGCCGCGCTCGTGAGCAGCAGCGCCACGCCGAAGGCGACCAGTCCCGCGGCGTGGTCGCGGATGAGCGAGTCGCGCCC
>DATHCS010000264.1:0-4253 GCA_035319405.1 Candidatus Dormiibacterota bacterium
CTGCTGCGAGCCGCCGGCGCGGACGCGGTGCTGCTGCTGGCCGGGCTGCACCCGGCGCGCCGCCTGGCGGGGCTCGTGGAGCGGGCCCTCGACCTGGGCCTCGAACCGCTCGTCGAGGCGCACGACGGACGGCAACTGGACCGCTCGCTTGCCACCCGTGCACGAGTCATCGGGCTCAACAACCGCGACCTGCGCTCTCTGGCCGTGGACCTCGATCGGGCGGCGGCCCTGCTGCCACGCGTGCCTCGTGGACGCCTCGTGGTCGCCGAGTCGGGCGCCGGCGAGCCGGACACGCTGCGCGCCTGGCGGGCCCTGGGCTTCGACGCGGCGCTCGTCGGTGAGCGGCTCATGCGCGCCACCGACCCGCGCGCGGCGGCCGCGACGTTCGCCGCAGCGGGGGCGCTCCCCGACGACATGGCCGCGGCGGCGCGGGCGCCGATGATCAAGATCTGCGGCGTCACCGATCCGCCGGGCGCGCTCGCGGCGGTGGCCGCGGGTGCCGAAGCGGTGGGCCTGAACCTCGTGCCTGGCACGCCGCGCCACCTCAGCCTCGACGAGGCGGTCGCCCTCGCTCGCCTCGTGCGCCGCGCCGCGCCGGCGACCGACATCGTGGCCATCACGGCCGACGCCACGGCCGAGGAGCTCGGGGCGATCGTGGCCGCTCTCGACCCCGACGTCGTGCAGCTCTCGGGCCACGAGCCACGGGACCTGGCAGGCCGCCTGTCGCGGCCGGTCTGGAAGGCGCTGCACCTGCCTGCCGCCGACCCGCAACCCGCCGAGCTTCCGCGGCTGGCCGCGGCGGTCGTGGCCGAGGCCCGCGCGTGGCTCGCCACACCCCCCTGCACGCGGGTGATGCTCGACACGGCCGGCGGGCCGCATCCGGGCGGCACCGGTGTCGAAGTCGGGCGCGGGCTGGCCGCCGCGGTGGCGCGGGAGGTCCCGGTGCTCCTCGCCGGAGGGCTAGACCCGGACACGGTGGCCGACGCGCTGCTGGAGGTGCCCGCCGTGGGGGTGGACGTGGCATCGGGCGTCGAGGCGCCCCGCGAGCCGGGCGCGCGGGCGCGCAAGGACCCGCTGCGCGTGGCGATCTTCGTCAAGCGGGCCCGGGCCGCCCGCTTCGATCGGCCCGAGCTCCCCGCGCGGCCGGCGCCGGTCGACCCAGGCCTGCTGGAAGCGGACGGAGCCGGGCGCTGGGGGACGGACCGGGCCTTCGGGGGGCGCTACGTGCCGGAGACGCTCGTCGCGGCGCTCGAGGAGCTGGAGGGCGCCTGGGCGGCCTTGCGTCACGATCCGCGCTTCTGGGCGCAGCTTCGCGAGCTCGGCCAGCGCTATGTCGGCCGCCCTTCCGCGCTCTACCGGGCCGACCGGCTGGCCACCGAGCTGGAGCGTCTCGCTGGGCGCGAACCGGGCGGCCTTCGCCTGTGGCTCAAGCGCGAGGACCTCAACCACACGGGCGCCCACAAGATCAACAACGCCCTGGGCCAGGCACTGCTCACCCGCCGGCTGGGCAAGTCACGGGTCATCGCCGAGACGGGTGCCGGCCAGCATGGCGTGGCGACGGCGACCGCCTGCGCGCTCCTCGACCTGCCCTGCGTCGTGTACATGGGCGCCGAGGACATCCGCCGCCAGGCGCCCAACGTGCTGCGCATGCGCGCGCTGGGGGCCGAGGTGCGCGAGGTGCGCGCCGGGAGCGCCACCCTCAAGGACGCCATCAACGAGGCGATGCGCGACTGGGTCACCAACGTCGCCTCGACCCATTACGTGCTCGGCTCCGCGGTGGGCCCCCATCCCTACCCGACGATCGTCCGCGACCTGCAGCGGCCCCTCGGCGACGAGGCCGCAGCGCAGCTCGAGGCCGTCGCGGGTCGTCTGCCGGATGTCGCGGTGGCCTGCCTCGGCGGCGGCTCCAACGCCATCGGCCTGTTCGGCCGCTTCATCGGCGAGCCGTCGGTGCGGCTGATCGGCGTCGAGGCGGCCGGAGAGGGCCTGGCGACGGGGCACCACGCCGCCGCGCTCTCGGGCGGCAGCCCGGGCGTCCTGCACGGCTCGCGCTCGTACCTGCTGCAGGACGCCGAGGGGCAGGTGCAGGAGGCCGTCTCGATCAGCGCGGGCCTCGACTACCCGGGCATCGGGCCGCAGCTCGCCGCGCTCTTTGCCGCGGGACGCATGGAGGTCCTGGCCGCGACCGACGAGGAGGCGCTGGCGGCGCTGCGCCTGGTTACCGCCTGCGAGGGCATCCTCCCCGCGCTCGAGGCCGCCCACGCCATCGCGGCCGTGCCGCGCCTGTTGGCCGGCGACCGGGACGTCCCGGCGCTGCCCGGCGAAGCGCTCCTGCTGCTGGGGCTCTCAGGCCGTGGCGACAAGGACCTGGGAGTCCTCGACGCGGCCGAAGGGGACGTGCCCAGGTGATGGAGGTGCCGTCGGGCCGCGCCTCGGTCACGTCGCCCGGCCCGCTCGTGCGCAACGACGTGACGTTCGGCACCGACGGGACCACGGGAGCGCAACGCATCCGGCGCGCCTTCACGGCAGCGAGGGAAGCCGGGCGCATCGCGCTGATCCCGTACGTCGTGGCCGGATACCCCGACGCGATCGCGAGCCTCTCCGTTGCCCTCGCCGCTGCCGATGCCGGCGCCGACCTGCTCGAGATCGGGCTGCCCTACAGCGACCCGCTGGCCGACGGCGCCACGCTGCAGCGGGCATCGGCGACCGCGCTGCGCAACGGGGCGACCCTAGAGCGCTCGCTCGAGCTGGTGGCCCGGCTGCACGCGGCGCGACCCGAGCTGCCGGTCGTGCCCATGGCCTACCTCAACCAGATCCTCGGCGGCGCCGACCCGGAGGCGCGCCTGCACGTCCTGGCCGAGGCAGGCGCCAGTGGGCTGATCCTGGCGGACCTGACACCCGACGAGGGAGCGCCGCTCGAGCTCGTGGCACGCGCGGCCGGACTGGCCCTCGTCTACCTCGTGACACCGACCACGATCCCCGAGCGGCGCGCCCGCATCGCCGCACGCAGCGGCGGGTTCCTCTACGCCGTTTCGCTGGTGGGCGTGACCGGGGCCCGGCCGGCCCTCCCGGCCCAGGTGAGCCGCTTCCTGCGGGAGGTTCGCGCCGTGGCGCCGCTGCCGGTCGCGGTCGGCTTCGGGATCTCACGCCCCGCGCACGTCCGCCGCCTGGCCGCCGTGGCCGACGGGATCATCGTCGCGAGCGCCCTCGTCGATGCCCTCGGGCCCGAGGGGCGCGACGTGGCCGCCATGAGCCGTCTCGTGGCGCGCCTGGCGGCCGCTACTGGGCCGTCCAGCCCCCGTCGACGGGCAGGATCGCGCCGGTGACCAGCCCGCTGTCGCGGGAGGCGAGGTAGATCACCGCGGCCGCCACATCCGCGGTCGTGCCCACGCGGCCCACCGGGATGCGCGCCAGCACGTCCGCCAGGAAGGCCGGGTCGTCGAGCCGCTCCGCCGTGCCCGGCGTGCGGATGAAGGTGGGGGCGACGGCGTTGACGGTCACGCCGTGCGGCGCCCACTCGAGGGCCAGCACCTTGGTCAACAGGTTGACGCCGCCCTTGCTCGCGGCGTAGACGGCATGGCGGCGGATGCCCACCAGCGAGGCCTGCGAGCTCATATTGACGATGCGCCCGTAGCCTCGTTCCACCATGTGCCGGCCCACGGCCTGGCAGGTGAAGAAGAGGCCGCGCAGGTTGACCGCCATCATCTCGTCCCAGTCCGCCTCGCTCACGTCGAGCGCGTCGTGGTTGAAGCCCAGGCCGGCGTTGTTGACGAGCACGTCGATACGCCCGAGGCGCCCCACCAGCGCGTCGACCGCGAGGCGCGTGCCCTCAGCGTCGCCGACGTCGAAGCGGGCCGGCGTGACCGGTCGACCCGCCGACTCGAGCTCCTCGACCAGCTCGCGCACATCCTCGAGCCGGCGCGCGGCGGGGATCACGTGCGCCCCGGCGGCCGCGAGCGCCAGGACCAGGTCATGGCCGATGCCGCGGCTGGCGCCCGTCACCAGCGCGACCTGCCCGTCGAGGTCGAAACGCGGCGCGTCCATGCTCAGGACCGTAGCACGCGCAGGGCGTTGCCACCCATGAAATCGGCCACGATCTCGGGTCCGAAGCCGGCTCCCAGCAGCGCGCCCGTGAGGACGGGCAGGCCGGTCGCGTCAAAGGGCATCGGGAGGGCCCCGTCGAAGTCCGAGCCGAGCGCGACCTGTTCGGGTCCCGCCAGGTCGAGGGCGTGCTCGAAGGCCCGCACGATCGC
>DATHCS010000265.1:0-4212 GCA_035319405.1 Candidatus Dormiibacterota bacterium
GAGCACGCGTACGTGGCCTGCGAGCCGGCCCATCACCACCACCTGGTGTGTTCTTCCTGCGGCCGCTCCGCGGAGGTCGTGGACGGCGATCTTGCGAAGACGGTCGAGCGCATCGGGCGGCGCACGGGCTACCGGATCGACAGCCACCGCCTCGAGCTCTTCGGGCTCTGCCCGGTCTGCCAGCGGCGTGGCACCGCGCGGGCCTGAACTTGCTGCAGGCTCCACGAACGGGAGGAAACATGCTTCGCCAGCCGTTGCTGTCGCGGAGAACGGGCGCCGTCCGTCGGGCGAGCGTCGTCACGCTCCTCGGCATGCTCCTGATGGTCGCCTGCCAAGCCTCACCCGTGACCCCGACCGGCTCGGCGTCCGGAGGCGCGGCGTCGCCGGGTGGCAGCGCCTGCGCCGACGGCACGCCGATCGTCATCGTCGCCACGACGACCGTCTTCGCCGACCTCGCACGCAACGTCGGCGGCCCATGCGTCGCCGTCTCCAGCCTGGTGCCGCAGGGCGGCGACGTGCACACGTACGACCCGACGCCGAGCGACTTGCGCACGGTGGCGGGCGCGAAGCTCCTCGTCATGAACGGGCTTGGTCTCGACGACTGGCTGGAGAACGTCGTCACGAATGCGAGCGCCAGCGGCACGCCTCTGCTCAAGCTGGCAGCCGGGGTGCCCGGCGTGACGCAGCTGCCCGGCGAGGACCCCGGCACGATGAATCCACACCTCTTCATGGATCCGTTGTACGTCAAGAGCTACGTCGACCAGATTGCCGCCGGCCTGGCGCAGGTCGACCCGGCCGGTGCGGCGCGGTACGGTGCCCAGGCCGCCGCCTACAAGGCGCAGCTCGACCAGCTCGACCACTCGGTGCGGGGCAGGATCGCGGAGATCCCGGAGGCCGATCGCAAGCTGGTGACGTTCCACGACGCCTTCCCCTACTACGCCCGCGAATACGGCATCACCATCGTGGGCGTGGCGGTCGAGGCGCCGGGCCAAGACCCGAGCGCGGCCTACACGGCGCAGCTCATCGAGGCCATCAAGGCCGCGCATGTCAAGGCGATCTTCAGCGAGAGCCAGTTCCCGACCAAGCTCGTCGATCAGCTGGCCGCGGAGACCGGCGCCACGGTGGTGGCGAACCTGTACGACGACTCGGTCGGGGACCCGCCCGCGGACACCTATATCGGCGTCATCACCTGGGACACTGACCAGCTCGTGAAGGCGCTCCGGTGAGCCGAGGGCCTTGCGCTAGGCTGTCTGGGTGAGTGTCGTCGACGCCGGCCGGTCCCACACGGCCGAGGATCACCAGCATCACCTGCACGCGGAGCAAGGGTCACCGGCGACGATCGTCCTGCGCGGCGTGACCGCCGGCTACGATGACCGCCCCGCGCTCGAGGGCATCGACCTGACCATCCGCCAGGGCTCGCTGACGGCGGTCTTCGGGCCGAACGGCGGCGGCAAGAGCACGCTGCTGAAAGTCATCGCGGGACTCCTGCGACCGTGGCACGGCGAGGCCGAGGTCCTGGGCGCGCCGCCCGGCGACGCGGCCCGGCGCATCGCCTACGTGACCCAGGCCGAGCTGGTCGACTGGAGCTTCCCGGTGAGCGTCTGGGACGTGGCGATGATGGGCCGCTACCCGGGCCTCGGGCTGGTGCGCAGGCCGGGGCCGGTCGACCGCGGCGCGGTCCACCTGGCGCTGGAGCAGGTGGGCATGGCGGAGCACGCCCGCACGCAGATCGGGCAGCTCTCGGGCGGCCAGCGGCGGCGCGTCTTCCTCGCTCGGGCCCTGGCCGCGAACCCCGAGCTGTACCTCCTCGACGAGCCGGTCACCGGCGTCGACGCGACGACCCAGGAGGACCTCATGGACCTGCTCGAGGCCGAGGCGAAGCGGGGCAAGACGGTCGTCGCCACGACGCACGATCTCGCGTGCGCGGCCTCGCGCTTCCACGACGTGGTGGCGCTCAACCGCACGGTCATCGCCCATGGCCCCTCGGAGCTCGTGCTCGACCAGGAGGTGCTCCGCAAGACGTACGGCGGGCACCTGCTCGTGCTCGGCCAGCAGGCGGTGCTGCTGGACGACGCGCACCACCACGACGAGGCGGCGCCCGGGGAGGCGCACCACCACGAGGGTCAGCCGGGGTCGTCGGCCTGATGGGCGCGCTCCTCGATCCCCTCCAGTTCGCCTTCTTCCAGCGCGGGCTGGCGGCCGCCGTGATGGTCGGGCTGGTGACGGCGGTGGTCGGCTCGTACGTCGTGTTGCGCGGCCTCGCCTTCATGGGCGATGCCCTCAGCCACGCCGCGTTCCCCGGCGTCGTGGCGGCCTACCTCGTGCAGGGCCCGTTCTACCTCGGCGCCGCCATCGCGGCCATCGGCAGCGCGCTCGCCATCGGCTGGGTCAGCCGCCGCGGCCACCTGCGGAGCGACACCGCCATCGGCGTCATCTTCGCCGGCATGTTCGCCCTGGGCGTGTTCCTCTTCAGCACCATCCATCGCTACGTGGGGGACCTCTTCGGCTTCCTGTTCGGCGAGATCCTGGCCATCAGCCCGGCGGACCTCGTGGGGCTGCTGCTCCTGGGGGGCGGCGTCCTGGCGGTCATGGCGCTGCTCTGGAAGGAGCTGCTCTACGCGACCTTCGATCCGCTCGGGGCCGGCGCCTCGGGGCTGCCGGTGGCCGCCCTCGACTACCTCTTCCTGGCCCTCATCGCGGTGACCATTGTGGTCAGCGTGCAGACGGTCGGCATCATCCTCATCGTGGCCATGCTGGTCACGCCCGCCGCGACGGCACAGCTGCTCACGTCGCGCTTCTCGAGCATGATCGTCATCGCGATCGCGGTGGGGGTCATCAGCCCCGTCGTGGGCCTCTACGTGAGCTACTGGCTCGATACGGCCAGCGGCGCCACGATGGTCCTGGTCGAGACGGCCGTCTTCCTGGCCGCCCTGGCCCTGGGCCCGCGGACGGGACTGCTGCGCGTTCGCCGCGCCCCCGCCGGCTGACGGCCCGAGCCGCGCGGGCGCGGCTCGGCGTCCCGTGGCACCATGGGGCACGTTCCTGGCCCAGCCTCTTCGTAGGAGGACGATGACCGCGCCCGACAGCGGCTCGCTGCCCGTCGCGCCGCTTCCGCAGGCATCCCCCTCCCCTGCCGTGGCGGCCGCCACCCCGGTCCCGTCGTCAGGTGAGCTCCGCGGCGACGAGGTGATCCTCGTGCGCGACCTGCACAAGCAGTTCGGCGACGTGCGGGCCGTGGACGGCATCGATTTCGAGGTCCACCGCGGGGAGATCTTCGGGCTGTTGGGGCCCAACGGCGCGGGCAAGACCACGACCATCGAGATGCTGGAGGGCCTGCAGGCGCCCGGAAGCGGCCAGCTGCGGGTGCTTGGCCTCGACCCGGTGCACGACGCGACGCGCCTCAAGGCGCGCATCGGCGTGCAGCTCCAGACAGCGGCTCTCTACCCGCAGCTCACGGTCATCGAGGTGCTGCGCCTCTTCGGCAGCTTCTTCCCGCCGGGCCACGCCCTGCCGCCGGAGCAGCTCATCGCGGCGCTGGAGCTGGATGAGAAGCGCGATGCCCGCTCCAAGGCCCTCTCGGGCGGCCAGCGGCAGCGCCTCTCGGTCGCGCTGGCCCTCGTCAACGACCCCGAGCTGGTGTTCCTCGACGAGCCGACCACCGGCCTCGATCCGGCCGCCCGGCGCTCGCTGTGGGACCTCATCCTGGACCTCAAGCGCCGGGGCAAGTCGATCCTCATGACCACGCACTACATGGAGGAGGCGGAGATCCTCTGCGATCGGCTGGCCATCATGGACCACGGCAGGGTCCTCGACATGGGCACCGTGGGCGAGCTGGTCGGCCGCCGCTTCCACGAGCGGGCCGTGCGTTTCGACACGATCGAGGCGCTGGAGCACGGCCGGCTGGGCGCCTTCCCCGGCGTCCGCCGCGTGGCCGAGGAGGACGGCGAGACCGTCCTCTACACGCGGGACGTGCCGGGCACGATCGGCGCGCTCCTCGACGCCACCGAAGCGCTGGGCACCGATCCAGCCAACCTGATGGTGCGGCGGGCGACCCTGGAAGACGTCTTCCTCGCCCTCACCGGGCGTGCCCTGCGCGACTGAGGCCGAGCATGCGCGCCCTCGTCCCGCTCACCGTGGCCAACGTGCGCAGCTTCATGCGCGACCGGGCGGCCGTCTTCTGGACGATCGCCTTTCCCGTCATCTTCATCCTGC
>DATHCS010000266.1:0-4534 GCA_035319405.1 Candidatus Dormiibacterota bacterium
CGAGACCGGCCAGCGCTTCGCCATCCGCGAGGGCGGCCACACCGTCGGCGCGGGCGCCATCACCCAGATCCTGGAGTAGCCGCGTGGCGAAGGCCGAGAACCGTCCCGTCATCGTCCTGGCCTGCACGGAGTGCCGCGATCGGAGCTATTCGACGACGAAGAACAAGAAGAACGATCCCAATCGCCTGGAGCTGAAGAAGTACTGCCCGCGATGCCGGCGTCACACCCTGCATCGCGAGGCGAAGTAGGCTGCATGCGGAGGCGCGTAGCTCAATTGGTAGAGCGCTGGTCTCCAAAACCAGTGGTTGTCGGTTCGAGTCCGGCCGCGCCTGCCAACCCCGTCGCGGGCACCTGAGGAGAACACGTCGTGAAGCGCTTGCGGCGCTACATCGAGGAGTCCTGGTCCGAACTGAAGAAGGTGACCTGGCCAACGCCACGCCAGACGTGGAACCTGACCGTGCTCGTCTTCGTCGTGAGCGCCCTCATCGGGGTCTTCATCTTCGCCGTCGACGCGCTCTTCACGACGGCCTTCAAGGTGCTCTCGGGAGGTGCATGAGGTGACCGAGACCACCCAAGAGGAGCAGACCCAGGCGCCGCAGAAGCACTGGTACGTGATCCACACCTACTCGGGCTACGAGAAGAAGGTCAAGGCCAACCTCGAGCACCGCATCGAGTCGATGGGCATGGAGGACAAGATCTTCCAGGTGCTGGTGCCGGAGGAGGACGAGATCGAGATCCGCGGCGGCCAGCGGGTGACCGTGCAGAAGAAGGTCTACCCCGGCTATGTGCTGGTGGAGATGATCCTCGACCCCGACTCATGGTTCGTCGTGCGCAACACGCCCGGCGTCACCAGCTTCGTCGGCGGCGCCAACATCCCCGGCGTGCGCAACGAGCCGATCCCCCTCGACGAGACCGAGGTCAAGCAGATCCTGCGCCAGATGGGCGTCGAAACGCCGCGCTACCGGGTCGCCTTCCAGAAGGGCCAGAACGTGCGCGTCACGGACGGTCCCTTCGCCGAGTTCATCGGCACCGTCGACGAAGTCAACCCCGAGCGCAACAAGGTCAAGGTGCTGGTCAGCATCTTCGGCCGCGAGACGCCCGTGGAGCTCGACTTCCTGCAGGTCGAAAAGCTCTGACCGCCAACCACCCCAATCCATCCGCCCGATCGGCCGTGCCGAGAGGGGAGAGAGGCACGAGGCCTTGGCCAAGAAGATCCGCATCGTCCTGACGCTCCAGCTGCCGGCCGGCAAGGCCACGCCGGCGCCGCCCGTGGGCACCGCCCTCGGGCCTCACGGCATCAACATCGTGGAGTTCTGCAAGAGCTACAACGAGAAGACGGCCGCCCAGGCGGGCCAGATCATCCCGGCCCAGATCACCGTCTTCGAGGACCGCAGCTTCAGCTTCGTGCTCAAGACCCCGCCGGCGGCCGACCTGCTGCGCAAGGCCGCGGGCGTGGAGAAGGGGTCCGGGGCGACCGGCCGCGAGCAGGTCGGTCGCGTCAGCCGCGAGCAGGTCCGCGAGATCGCCCAGATCAAGATGGTCGACCTCAACGCCAACGACGTCGAGGCGGCCGCGCGCATCGTGGAGGGCACCGCCCGCTCGATGGGCATCGAGGTCGTCGGCTAGGACGGCCACGTCCACCCCGCGTCCAAGAGGGGAGGCCGCCACGGCGGCCGTCAGCGAGGAGCAACGCAACATGGCCGCACACGGCAAGAAGTACCAGGAAGCCGCCAAGCTCGTCGAACGCGAGCGGAACTACCCGCCCGAGGAGGCGGCCGAGCTGCTGCGCCAGACGAGCCAGGTCGGCTTCGACGCGACCGTCGAGGCGCACATCCGACTCGGCGTCGACCCTCGCCACGCGGACCAGATGGTGCGCGGCACCGTGGTCCTGCCGCACGGCACCGGCCAGCGGGTGCGGGCCGTCGTGTTCGCCCAGGGCGAGAAGGCCCAGGAGGCCCTCCGCGCCGGCGCCGACGAGGTGGGCGGCGAGGACCTGGTCAAGAAGATCGAGGGCGGGTGGCTCGAGTTCGACGTCGCGCTCGCCGCGCCCGACATGATGGGCATGGTCGGGCGGCTGGGGAAGATCCTCGGCCGTCGTGGCCTGATGCCCAATCCCAAGTCGGGCACGATCACCTTCGACCTCGAGCGCGCGCTGCGAGAGGTGAAAGCCGGCCGCGTCGAGTTCCGCGTCGACAAGGGCGGCATCGTCCACGTGCCGTTCGGCAAGGTCAGCTTCGAGGCCGACCAGCTGGCGGACAACCTGGCGGCCCTCGTGGATGCCGTGAACCGCGCCCGCCCCAGCGCCGCCAAGGGGCAGTATTTCAAGAGCCTGACGGTCGCTTCGACGATGGGACCGGGCATCCGCGTGGATGTCCCGGCGCTCCTCGCCCGAGCGGCCTGAAGGTCCGGCGGGGAGACCCGCCGGACAGGTGAAGATCGTTCCGCCAGAGACAGCGTTGCGCCCGTAAGGGCTCAATCCACCGGTGGGCCGGCCGCGTGCCGGGATCCGGTGAGCACGCCGAGGCAGGGTCATCCGTCGGGCCTCCGCCCGAGGTGCTGCAGCCGCAGCCCGACCCCTGCGCGGGACGTCGCAGCAGGGGCCGGGTTTGCCCGGCGCCACCAGGAAAGGAGGCTCCATGCCTACCGAGGCCAAGCGCGCCGCGGTCGCGGAGCTGACCGAGGCCTTCTCGGGCAGCAGCACGTCGATCGTCGCCGACTACCGCGGCCTCAGCGTGTCCGAGATCAACGCCGTGCGCCGCGCGCTGCGCCAGCAGGGCATCGGCTACCACGTCGTCAAGAACCGCCTGGCGCGCCTCGCTGCCGAGCAGGCCGGGGTGCCTGAGATGGGCCCGCTCCTCGCCGGACCATCCTCGGTCGCCCTGGGCGAGGGCGACGAGGCGAAGCTGGCCCGCGACTTCCTCGACGCCACGAGGCCCTTCAAGGCGGTCGTCGTGCGCGGCGCGGTCGTCCGCGGCCGTCGCCTGGCGGCCGACGACGTGGCCCGCCTGGCGGCGCTGCCGCCGCGCGAGGTCCTGCTGGCCCAGCTGGCCGGTGCCATGAGCGCGCCGCTCGGCTCGCTCGCGGGGCTCTTCGCGGCGCCGCTGCGCAACCTCGGCAGCGGGCTTGCCCAGCTGGCCGAGCGAGGCGGCGCCGGAGGCAGCTGATCGAGCCGCGTTCCATCTTCCCGACCACGACACCCCGCGGCCGGCGCCGGGCGCCGTCCGCCTCTCCCAGGAGGTACCGATCCCCATGGCCACCCTGACCCAGGAGCAGCTGCTCGAGGCCATCGACGGCATGACCGTGCTCGAGCTCTCCGAGTTCATCAAGAAGTTCGAGGAGCGCTACGGCGTGACCGCCGCCGCTCCGGTCGCCGTGGCGGCCGCCGCACCCGCCGCCTCCTCGGCCCCGGGCGCCGCGGCCGCCGCGGCGGCCGAGGAGCAGACCGAGTTCACGGCCGTGCTGGCCGAGGTCGGCCCCAACAAGATCCCCGTCATCAAGGTCGTGCGCGAGCTGACTGGCCTCGGCCTCAAGGAGGCGAAGGACCTCGTCGATGCGGCCCCCAAGCCGGTCAAGGAGGGCGTCGCCAAGGAGGAGGCCGAGAAGATCAAGGCCGCCCTCGAGGAGCAGGGCGCCAAGGTCGAGCTGACGTAGCACGGCCCGCGATTTGCGGCCCGGGGCGTCCCGCGGCGGACGCCCCGGCTGCCCGCCCGGCGGTCGGGTGGTGCTGCGACCAGGCACCACGAGCCCGGCCGCGGGTATTTGACGCCGCACCGATTCGTGGTACGCTATCCGGTCTGTGAGCGCGGCCCCCTCTCCCTCCCTCCTCCGCCAAGGAGCGGTTCATGCTGTCTGTCGTTGACGCCACTCGGCGGACCGCAGGCGCGCCTGAGCGCAAGGCGTATGCCCGCATCCCCGAGGTCCACCCGATCCCCAACCTGATCGACCTCCAGCTCGATTCGTTCCGCTGGTTCGTCGATCACGGCCTGCGCGAGCTGTTCGAGGAGATCAGCCCGATCCAGGACTTCACGGGCCGGGTGATGGAGCTCCACTTCGGACGTCATGAGTTCGGCGAGCCGAAGTACTCCGAGCTGGAGTGCCGCGCCCGCGACCTGACCTTCGCGCGGCCACTCTACGTCGACGTCGAGCTGCGCATCAAGGAGACGGGGGAGATCCAGAGCCAGCGCGTCTACATGGGCGACTTCCCCTTCATGACCGACCAGGGCACGTTCATCATCAACGGCGCCGAGCGGGTCGTGGTCAGCCAGCTGGTCCGCTCGCCGGGCGTCTACTACACCGCCACCGAGGACCCCAGCACCGGCCGGCGCCTCTTCAGCGCCAAGGTGATCCCCAACCGCGGTGCCTGGCTCGAGTTCGAGACGACGGCCAAGCAGAACGTGCTGCAGCTGTGGGTCAAGGTCGACCGCAAGCGCAAGCTGGAGGCGACCAAGCTGCTGCGCGCGGTCGGCTACGAGTCCAACGACGAGATGGTGGGCCTGTTCGCGCGCGTCGACGACGGCGAGGTCCCGTACATCGC
>DATHCS010000267.1:0-5738 GCA_035319405.1 Candidatus Dormiibacterota bacterium
CCTCGCGCGTCTCTTCGCGCAGCGCCGCGCGCAGGCGCGCGTCGGTCTTGAAGTCGAGCGCGGAGAAGCTGTCATCGAAGACGTAGACCGGAGGCCGCCGCACCACGGCGCGCGCGATGGCCAGCCGCTGCCGCTGGCCGCCGGAGAAGTTGGTTCCGCCCTGGGTCACCGGTGCCTCGAGGCCCTCCGGCAGCTCCGCCACGAAATCGCGCGCCTGGGCCACCTCCAGGGCCTGCCACAGCTGCTCGTCGCTGGCCTGCGGCGCGCCGTATCGGAGGTTGCTGGCGATGGTGCCGCTGAAGAGGTAGGCCCGCTGCGGCACCAGCCCGAGGAGCCGCCACAGGTCTTCCTGGCGCAGCCTGCGGACGTCCACGCCATCGATCTCGACCTGCCCGCTCGTCACGTCGTAGAAGCGCGGCACCAGGTTGATGAGGGTCGACTTGCCACTGCCCGTGCTGCCCACGATGGCCGTCGTCTGGCCGGGACGAGCCGTGAAGCTGATGCCCCGCAGGACGGGATCCTCCGCGCCCGGATAGCGGAAGGCCACGTCTCTGAAGGTGACCCGCCCCTGCGGCTCGGCCAGCGAGCGCGGCTCGGCGGGCTCGGCCAGCGAGACCTCGGCGTCGAGCACCTGCTGGATGCGCTCCGCCGAGGCCGCCGCCCGCGGGACCATGACGAACATGATCACGGCCATCATCACGGCGAAGAGGATCTGCATCACGTACTGCAGGAATGCCATCAGGTTGCCGATCTCCAGCGCGCCGCTGTCCACGCGCAGGCTGCCGAACCAGAGGATCGCGACCGTGGAGAGGTTGAAGATCACCATCACGGTGGGGATCATCAGGGCGAACAGGCGGGTCACCTTGAGCGAGGTCGCCGTCAGGTCGCGGTTGGCCTCGTCGAAGCGGCGCTCCTCGTAGCCGGTGCGCACGAAGGCGCGGATGACGCGCATGCCGCTCAGCGTCTCCCGCATGACCTGGTTGATGCGGTCCACCTTGGCCTGCACCGCCCGGAAGAGCGGCAGCGCGCGAGAGAGCATGAAGCCGATGAAGATCGCCAGCAGGGGGATGATCACCAGCAGCAGCGCCGAGAGGGTCGCGTCCTCGCGCAGGGCCATGATCACGCCGCCCACCGCCATGATCGGCGCCAGCACCATCACGTTGAGGCCCAGCACGAGGACCGTCTGCACCTGCTGCACGTCGTTCGTGTTGCGCGTGATGAGCGTGGGCGTCCCGAAGTGGTTCGTCTCCGCCTGGGAGAACCCGAGGACCTTGGCGAAGACGCCCCGTCGCACGTCCCGCCCGAAGCCCATGGCCGTCCTGGAGGCCCAGTAGACGGCGATGATGGCACAGACCATCAGCACGAGCGTCACGCCCAGCATCACCGCCCCCACGCGGAGGATGTAGGCCACGTCGCCCTTGACCACGCCCTCGTCGATGATGTCGGCGTTGAGGTTGGGCAGGTAGAGGTTCGCGATCGCCTGCACCGTGAGCAGGGCGACCACCAGCAGCAGCTGGCGCCAGTACGGCGCCAGGTAGGTCCGCAGGAGCCTCACGACGCGGTCTCGTGGATCGTCGGAGCCGGAGGTGCCGCGGAGGGATCCTCGCTGCCGGAGGCCGCCGCGTCGGCGCGTAGTTGCGCGGCCGCGGCCCTCATGGCGATGATGCCGCGCAGGAAGCCGTCGAGCTCGTCGTCGCTCAGCCGGTCGAGGGCCCGGCGCAGGCGCTCGCGTCGGATCGCCTCGAGGTGGCCGAAGACGGTGCGCCCGCGCTTCGTGAGGTGGACCATGATGATGCGCCGGTCGTCGCTGGCGTGGCGGCGCACGACGAGGCCGCGGCGGGCCATCCGATCGACGATGCCGGTGGCGCTCGCGACGGAGACGTCGAGCGCTTCGGCCAGCCGGCTCATGGAGAGCGGCCCCTCCGCCTCGAGCACCGTGAGCAGGATCAGGTGGATCACGCTGAGCGAGCCGCGGTGCCACGAGGTCAGCATCTGGATGCGCTCGCGCGGTCCCCAGTCGGTGAGCACGGCGAGCAGCCCGTCGAGGGTCTCCTGCCGCGCGGCACGATCGGCGCTGCCCCGCCCGATGGTACGTGGCAGGGAGATATTCAAGGTCACATTGAATCTATAGCCGATGTCGACTCATCCTGCAAGGGCGCCCTGGAATCGGCCGCTGGGCCGCGTTTCGGGTGCGATACTTGCCCCCGCCTGCAGGGCGCGCTGCCGCCGGGGCTGGATGGAGGGTGCGTCATGATCCAACGACTGCTCGCGGTGTCGATCGGGGCCTTGGTCACGTTCGCGGTCCTGGTCGTGTGGGACTGGACCAACTTCACCGATCCCTGGCCCGCCTTCGCGCTGGCCGCGATCCTGGGCGCGATCGCCAGCTTCTTCTGGCCGGTGGTGATCGGCTTCTACCTCGGCCGGCGGGCCAAGGAGCGGCGCGAGGAGCAGATCCAGAAGGAAGTCGAGCGCCAGGTCTCCGAGCAGACGCACCAGGGCTGAGCTCAGGCGCCGCCCGGGGGCTCGGGCTCGACCCAGCCCCGCGCCCGCTCGACCGCACGTCGCCAACCGCGCCGCAAGGCCGATCGTTTGTCGGCGGACATGGCCGGCTCGAAGCGGCGCTCGAGCTGCCAGTGGCTCTCCAGCTCCGCCGCATCGCGCCAGAAGCCGACCGCCAGGCCGGCCAGGTAGGCCGCCCCGAGCGCCGTCGTCTCGATCACCTGCGGCCGCTCGACCGGTAGCCCCAGCAGGTCCGCCTGGACCTGCAGCAGCGTGTCGTTCGCGGCCGCGCCGCCGTCGACCCGCAAGGCGGTCAGCGGGCCCGCGTCGGCTGCCATCGCCTCGAGCACGTCGGCCACCTGGTGGGCGATCGATTCGATGGTCGCCCGGGCGATGTGGGGCAGGCCGGTGCCCCGCGTGAGGCCCAGGAGCGCTCCACGCGCGCTTGCGTCCCAGTAGGGCGCGCCGAGGCCGACGAAGGCCGGCACGAGGTAGACGCCCTCGGTGTCACTCACGCTCGACGCCAGCGTCTCGACGTCCGCCGCGTGCTCGATGGCCCGCAGGCCGTCGCGCAGCCACTGGACGGCGGCGCCCGCGCTGAAGGTGGCACCCTCGAGGGCGTAGGTGACCGGTCCGCCCGGGCCCAGCTGCCAGCCGACGGTGGTCAGCAACCCACTCGCCGAGTCGACCGGGTGGGCGCCGCTGACGAGCAGCAGGAAGGCTCCCGTGCCGTAGGTCGTCTTGGCCATGCCGGGCCTGAAGCACGCCTGCCCGAAGGCGGCCGCCTGTTGGTCGCCGACGGAGGCAGCGATCGGGACCGCCGCCCCCAGCAGCGCGGCATCCGTCTCGGCCAGGCGCTCGGACGACGCGTGCACCCGGGGCAGCATGGCGGGGGGCACGCCCACGATCCGGCAGAGCTCCTCGTCCCAGGCCAGTCGGTGCAGGTCGAAGAGGAGCGTGCGCGAGGCGTTGGAGACGTCGGTCGCGTGGACGGCGCCGCCGCTGAGGCGCCAGAGGAGGAACGAATCGACCGTCCCGAAGCAGAGCTCGCCGCGCTCGGCGCGTGCGCGCAGGCCGGGCTGCGCATCGAGGATGTGGGCGATCTTGGGCCCGGAGAAGTAGGGGTCGAGCGGAAGGCCCGTGCGCGCCCGGAAGAGCGGCTCGTGGCCGGCCGCACGGAGCGCCTCGCAGCGGGCCGCCGTCACCCGGCTCTGCCAGCTGATGGCCGGCGCGACCACGCGGCCGCCATCGCGCTCCCAGACGATCGTCGTCTCGCGCTGGTTGGTGACGCCGACGGCCGCCACCTCACGCGCACTGCGACCGGCCTCGGCCAGGGCCTCGCGGGCGACCGCGAGCTGCGACGCCCAGATCTCCTCCGCGTCGTGCGTGACCTCGCCGGGGGCCGGGTAGCCCTGCCGCAGCTCGCGCTGGGCACGGGCCACCGGACGCCCCGCGTGATCGACGACGATGGCCCGCGACGAGGTGGTCCCCTGATCGAGGGCGAGGATCACGGGCTCGTTCATGCCGGCACGTCGTACTCGCGGTGCGCCGAGGCGAGGTAGCCCTCGACCTCGCGAGCCTCGCGCGCGGCATCCCAGCCGAGCACCTCGCCCAGCAGGCGGGCCACGCGCGGCGCCACCGCCAGGCCGCGATCGGGCAGCTCCATGGCCAGCCGCAGGCGGCGCGCCAGCACGTCGTCGAGCGAGAGGGCGAGCTCCTCGCGGGCCGCCCACGTCACCTCCGCCTCGAGGCGCGCGCCGTCCGTCCCGAGCGCGATCGCGCCCCCCGCGGCGAGCACGGCGGCGGCCTCGGTGCCGTGCCGGGCCACGAGTGACTCGACGAGGTCCGCCCGGAGCCCGTGCTGGCGTTGCAGGTCGGCGGCCAGCCTCGCCAGTCGGGGAGCGGTCGCCGCACCGACGAGGGGCAGCTCCGCCGTCGCGGAAGGGCGTCGGCCGGCCTCGTCGCCCAGGGAAGCGTCGACCGCGTCGCGGGCCATGATGCGGTAGGTGGTGTACTTGCCGCCGCCGATGCGCACCAGCCCCGACGGCTCGCACCACACCCGATGCTCCCGGCTGGCCGCGACCGTCGAGCCGCCCTCCGCGTCGCCCACGAGAGGACGCAGCCCGGCGAACGTTCCCACCAGGTCGCCGCGTCCCAGGTCCACCTGGAGCGTCTCGTTGACCAGCCGCAGCAGGCCGTCCACGTCAGCGGGCGTGGCATGCGGGCGATCGGGTGAGCCGTCGTCGGGGTCGTCGGTCGCGCCGATCAGCCAGAAGCGCGGCCAGGGCACCAGGAAGAGCACCTTGTGGGGGATGCGGATCGTCATGCCGGTGGCCACCGGGATGCGCTCGCGCGGCACGACGAGGTGCGTGCCGCGGCTTGGCCGAAGGCGGACGGAGGCGGGCCCGAACGGATTGGCCGGCCGGGCGGCCCAGACGCCCGTGGCGTCGACGACCCGCTCGGCCAGCACGTCGAGGTCCGCGCCGCCAAGCACGTCGTGGACGCGCAGGCCGACGAGGCGGTCCCCTTCGACCAGGGCGGCGCTGGCGCGCACGCGGGTCAGCGCGAGGGCCCCCATGCGCTGCGCGGTCCGCAGCACGGCCAGCGTGTAGCGCGCGTCGTCGGCCACGCCGTCGTGGTAGACGATGCCGCCGCGGAGGCTCCGCCGGCGCAATGGCGGCGCGAGCTCCAGCGTCGCCTCGAGGCCCAGGTGGCGCGCGCGCCCGCCCTCGCGGCGCGCACCGAGGAGGTCGTAGAACGCGAGCCCCGAGCCGTAGAAGGCGCGATGGGCAGCGGGGACGCCGTACACGGGGAAGAGGAGCTGCTCGAGGTGCACCAGGTGCGGCGCCAGCCGCAGCAGGTGGGCCCGCTCGGCGAGCGCCTCACGCACGAGGCTGACGTGGAACTGCTCGAGGTACCGCAGGCCACCGTGGATGAGGCGCGACGAGCGCGAGGACGTGCCGACGGCGACGTCGTCCTGCTCCACCAAGGCGGCGCGGAGGCCGCGCGACGTCGCGTCGAGGAGGATGCCGCAGCCGACGATGCCGCCACCCACGATGAGCAGCTCCCAGCGCTCGCGGGCCAGGGTCTCGAGGTCCCGCCGCCGGCGCTCCAGCGGCGAGACGAGGGGCAGCGACGGGGTCGAGGGCGAGGCCGCCGACAGGCTCGGGGGCGCGATCTCGGCGGAGGCCCCGCCGGTGGAGGGGCTCATGGGCTGGCGCTAGGGTAGGGGACCCGAC
>DATHCS010000268.1:0-8459 GCA_035319405.1 Candidatus Dormiibacterota bacterium
GGGCGCGACGGCACGCCTGCTGCCGGCCGAGATCTCCGACCTCAACCGCCTGTATGACCTCGGCTTCACGTCGTGGCTGCCCGGCGAGTCGGTGGCCGGCGGGGTGTACTACGGCATCCGCGTCGGCGGCCGCCTCGTTGCTGCAGCGGGTACCCACGTCATCAGCCCCGAGGCGCGCCTGGCGGCCGTGGGCAACGTGATGACGCATCGCGACTTCCGCCGTCGTGGCTACGCCAAGACCACGACCAGCGCGGTGACCCAGGAGCTGTTGCGGAGCTGTGACCAGGTCATCCTGAACGTCCGCGCGGACAACCCCCCGGCCCTCGCGGCCTACCGCGCCCTGGGCTACCAGGAGCACTGCCGCTTCGAGGAGCGCCTCGTCCATCGTCGCGGTGCAGGCTGGGATAGCATCGTATTGCCCATCCGCCGCTGGTTCACCTCCCGCAAGGAGTCCTGAGTGTCTGCGCCTGCCCTGCCTGCCCATGACGTGACCGACCTCGGCCTGTCGGCCGAAGGAACGCGCCGCATCGCCTGGGCCGAGCGCGAGATGCCCGTGTTGCGACAGATCCGCGAGCGTTTCGCCGCCGAGCGACCCCTGGACGGCGTGCGCATCGCGGCCTGCCTGCACGTGACCACCGAGACGGCGAACCTGGTGCGCACGCTCGCCGCGGGCGGCGCCGAGGTCGTGCTGGCTGCATCGAACCCGCTCTCCACCAAGGACGACGTCGCCGCGGCGCTGGTGACCGAGTTCGGCATCGGAACCTTCGCCCGTCGCGGCGAGGACCGCGACACGTACTACGCGCACCTCAACGCCGTGGCCGACACGCATCCGCGGTTGACGATGGACGACGGCTGCGACCTGGTCAGCCTGCTGCACAAGGAGCGCCCGCTGCAGGTGGGCGAGGTCTGGGCGGGGACCGAGGAGACCACCACCGGCGTCGTGCGCCTGCGCGCGATGGCCCACGACGGCGCGCTGGGCTTCCCCGTGGTGGCCGTCAACGAGGCCCTCACGAAGCATCTCTTTGACAACCGCTACGGCACCGGCCAGTCGACGGTGGACGGCATCCTGCGGGCGACCAACGTGCTGATCGCAGGGCGGCGCGTGGTGGTGGCCGGCTACGGCTGGGTGGGCAAGGGCATCGCCCGCCGCTTCCAGGGCCTCGGGGCCCACGTCGCGGTCGTGGAGGTCGACCCGGTGGCCGCGCTCGAGGCGCTGATGGACGGCTTCGAGGTCCTCACCGTCGCACAGGCGGCGCCGTGGGGCGAGATCTTCGTGACCGCCACGGGCAACATCAACGTCTTCCGGCGCGAGCACTTCGCGGTCATGCGCGATGGGGCGATCCTCGCCAACAGCGGCCACTTCGACGCCGAGCTCGACCTGCCCGCGCTGCGCCAGCTCGCGGAGGGTCACGTCCGCGAGGTGCGCGACAACGTGCAGGAGTTCGACCTTGGCCCGCGCAAGCTCAACCTCATCGCCGAGGGTCGGCTGGTGAACCTGGGGGCGGCGGAGGGCCATCCGGCGGCCGTGATGGACATGAGCTTCGCCAACCAGGCACTCTCCGTGGAGTGGCTCGTCCAGCACCACGACGCGCTCGAGCGGCGCGTCTACGACGTCCCCGACGCGATCGATCGCGAGGTAGCGCGTCTCAAGCTCGCCGCACTCGGCATCGAGCTGGACGGGATGACCGCGGAGCAGCAGCGCTACGTCAGCTCCTGGGAGAGCGGCACGTAGCGTGACGGATGGCGGATCGCGGCGAACGGTCGCGCCGTACGGTAGCTGGCGCTCGCCGATCAGCCTGGACCTCGTCTTCGCGGGACGCGTGACGCCCTCCGAGCCGCGCTTCGACGACGAGGCGATCTACTGGCTCGAGGGTCGTCCGGAGGAGGGCGGCCGCGAGGTCATCGTGCGCCGACTTGCCGACGGCACGCACGAGGACGCCGTCGGTCCGGGCGTCAACGTGCGGACCATGACTCACGAGTACGGGGGCGGTGCCTGGACGGCCGTATCGGGCACCGTCTACTACTCGGAGGTGGCCGACGGCCGTCTCTACCGGGTGCGCCCCGGCGAGGCCCCCAGGCCGCTCACGCCCGCGGGACCCTTCCGCTATGCCGATCTCGACGTCGACGAGGCGCGCGGCCGCCTCGTCTCCGTGCGCGAGGATCATCGAGGGCCCGGCGAGGCACGGAACACGCTCGTGACCGTGGCCCTGGAGCCAGGCGCGACGCCCGGCGAGCCGCAGGTCCTGGTGGAGGGCCCCGACTTCGTGGCCGCTCCACGGCGCTCGCCGGACGGGCGACGCCTGGCCTGGCTTGCGTGGCGTCATCCCGACATGCCCTGGGATGGCACGGAGCTGTGGCTGGCCGAGCTGGCCGAGGACGACACCCTGCACGCACCACGCCGGCTGGCCGGCGGTGACGGCCTGTGGGTCAGCCAGCCGCGCTGGTCGCCCGGGGGTGAGCTCTACTGCGTGGCGGAGCCGCGCGGCTGGATGAACGTTCAGCGCGTCACCAGCGATGGGCTTCAGCCGATCCTGGATCAGGCGGCCGAGCACGCGCCGCCCGACTGGGTCTTCGGGCGCGCCACCTTCGCCTTCGCCGACGGCGGCCGGCTGCTGACGGTGGCACGGGCGGGCGGGCAGGATCGCCTCTGGCTGGTCGAGCCAGGTCGCGACGCACGGGCGCTGGACCTGCCCTTCACCGAGATCGACGGCCTTGCCGCATCGGGGCAGCAGGCTGTCTTCGTGGCTGCCAGTCCGGTCGACATGGGCGGCGTGGTCCGGCTGGACCTGCGCGACGGCCGATGGGAGTACCTTCGACGGGCCTCGAGCGCCCAGCTGGAGGAGGCAGAGCTGTCGGTGCCGCGGCACATCACCTTCCCGACCGCCCGCGGAGCCCAGGCGCACGGGCTCTTCTACCCCGCTCGCAACCCTCGCTTCGAAGCGCCGGCTGGAGAGCTGCCACCGCTCATCGTGACGAGCCACGGCGGGCCAACGTCGAGCGCCGTCAACGCGCTCCGCCTGAGCAACCAGTTCTTCACCAGCCGCGGCATTGCCATCGTCGACGTGGATTACCGCGGGAGCACCGGCTACGGCCGCGACTACCGCCGCGCCCTCGAGGGGGAGTGGGGCGTGTCCGACGTGGACGATTGCGTCGCCGCCGCACGCTACCTCGGCGCCGAGGGGCTCGTGGATCCCGAGCGGCTGGCCATCCGGGGCGGCTCGGCGTCCGGCTACACGACGCTCTGCGCGCTGACCTTCCGGCGCGACTTCCGGGCGGGCGTGAGCTACTTCGGCATCGGCGACCTGGAGACCTTCGCGCGCGACACGCACAAGTTCGAGTCGCGCTACCTCGATCGCCTGGTGGGACCCTACCCCGCCGCGCGGCGACGCTACCGCGAGCGTTCTCCGGTCCACCATGCCGACGGTCTCAACTGCCCAGTGCTGCTGCTGCAGGGCCTCGACGACGAGGTGGTTCCGCCCAGCCAGGCCGAGGACATGGTGGCCGTGCTGCGGGCCAAGGGCATCCCGTACGCGTACCTGGCCTTCGAGGGGGAGGGGCACGGCTTCCGGCGCCTGTCCAACCTGCGCCGGGCGCTCGAGGCCGAGCTGAGCTTCTACGGCCTGGTCTTCGGGTTCGAGCCTGCTGACGCGCTGCCTCCGCTGCCGCTCGGTGGCTGAGCCGCCGGTTCAGGGTGCCAGCAGCAGGCTGAATTGCAGCAACGCCAGGATCACGAATCCGGCCACCGAGCCGACCAGCACCCAGCGCAGCACGCGGGACCCGTAACCGCCCGCCACGAGCTGCTCGGGAAGCTGCACGAGTGGGCTGAGGTAGCGCAGCAGTGAGGCGCCGCGCCGCGAGGCCACGATGAGCGCCACGTTGGCCAGCGCCCAGGCCACCCCTGGCGGGTCGCTGCCGCGCCGCCACAGGTCGTAGAGGAGGCGTGCCTCGACGAGCGCCACGGCGCCGTAGATCACGGTGGCGGTGCCCACCACGAGGGGCGTCGAGACGGCGTCCGGTACGTGCCCCGGATCCCAGATCGCCTGAGCGTTGAATGCCGCCAGCGGATCGCCGGTGAGGACGCCCAGGTAGCCGCAGAACACCACCAGGCCGAGGGGCGGCCCGAGGGCCCACAACCAGGAGGCCCGCGGCCGGTGATCCTGCTGCCAGAAGAGCACGAGGAGGGGCACGATCAGCAGCGCGCCCGGCAGCCGGGTCAGGGCGGCGAGGGCCGCGGCGCCACCTGCCAGGCCACGCTGGCCTCGCTCGGCGGCCAGGAAGGTGGCCACGGTCAGCAACAGGAACAGGCTGTCGCTGTAGGCCACGCCGAAGGACACGGCCCCGGGCTGCAGCGTCACGAGCGTTGCCACCAGGAGCGCGCCGCTGGGATCGAGCCGCCGTCGCGCCAGGGCGTACAGCAGCGCCAGCGCGACGAGGAAGGCCGCGTTGGCCACGATCACCGCGGCCAGGGCCGTATCGCCGCCGGTGAGGTTCGTCGCCAGGCGCACCACGAAGGGGTACAGCGGGAAGAAGGCGAGGTCGGGATAGGGTCCGTTGACCGGAAGCTGGTGATAGCCGTCGCGTGCGATGCCGAGGTAGTAGACGCCGTCCCAGGAGGTCAGGCTGGCCAGCAGCGGCCGGCTCGTCGCGCGCAGGGCGGAGCCGCCGCTGCCGATGGGATCGACGGGCACGAAGGCCTCGACCGCCAGCGCGCAGCCGAAGAGCAGCAGGCGTGAGGCGGCGAAGAGCGCCAGCAGTCGCACCGCGGCCCAGCGCAGCTCAGCGGCGACGGCTTGGCGACCCGCGGCGCGGACGGTCGAGGTCATCCCCGCCTCAGGCGGGCTGCCCGGCGAGCATGCCCACAGGGTAGCCGGGAGCGGGCGGGACGGCCCGTGCCGTTCTGCTGCTGCCGCCGAGGGGTGCGCCGGCGGGCGGTCCGCCGTGCGGCAGCGTCGCGACGGCCGTGCTGGGGCGGGCGCCGCGGGCGGGCCGTGCTACCCTGCCCGGGATCGTCCGCCCTGGGAGTGCCATGACCAGCATCCTCACCGACGCGAGCTACCTCTTCACCTCGGAATCGGTGACCGAGGGCCATCCCGACAAGATGTGCGACCAGATCAGCGACGCCATCCTCGACGCGATCCTGCGCGAGGATCCCGAGGCCCGCGTGGCCTGCGAGACGGCCACCACCACCGGCACCGTGGTGGTGCTGGGCGAGATCAGCACCACGACCTATGTCGAGTTCCAGAACGTGGTACGGGAAACGATCCGCGAGATCGGCTACACCGACGCGCGGTACGGCTTCGATCACCGCACCTGCGGCACGCTGGTCTGCGTGCACGAGCAGTCGCCGGACATCGCGCGCGGCGTCGATGACGCCCTCGAGACGCGCGGCCGAGGCGACGTGCACGACCAGGGCGCTGGCGACCAGGGCATGATGTTCGGCTTCGCCTGCCGTGAGACCCCAGAGCTGATGCCCCTGCCCATCTCCCTCGCCCACCGCCTCGCGCGACGCCTGGCCGAGGTGCGCAAGGACGGCTCGCTGCCGTACCTGCGCCCGGACGGCAAGACCCAGGTGACGGTCGAGTACGAGCGCGGCCGGCCCAAGGCGGTGC
Source organism: Candidatus Dormiibacterota bacterium (assembly GCA_035319405.1). GTDB lineage: Bacteria > Chloroflexota > Limnocylindria > Limnocylindrales > CSP1-4 > DASPUH01. The sequence goes on from DATHCS010000268.1 coordinate 5,610, forward strand.
GCACCGTCGTCCTCGCGGCGCAGCACGACGAGGAAGTCGCCAGCGAGCGCCTGCGCGACGACCTGATCGAGCTGGTCGTGAAGGAGGTCGTGCCACGCGACCTGCGAACGGTCGATCCGGTGATCCACGTCAATCCGACGGGCCGCTTCGTGATCGGTGGCCCGATGGGCGATGCCGGCCTGACCGGTCGCAAGATCATCGTCGACACGTACGGCGGGATGGCCCGCCACGGCGGCGGTGCCTTCAGCGGCAAGGACCCCTCGAAGGTCGATCGCTCCGGTGCCTATGCCGCCCGCTGGGTGGCCAAGAACGTCGTGGCGGCCGGCCTCGCCGACCGCTTCGAGATCGAGATCGCCTACGCGATCGGCGTGGCCCGGCCGCTCTCCATCTCGATCGAGACGTTCGACACGGGCAAGGTCCCCGACGAGCGCATCATGGGTCTCATCGACCATCACTTCGACCTGCGCCCGCGGGCCATCATCGATCGCCTCGGCCTGCGCCGGCCGATCTTCCGCCAGACGGCCGCCTACGGGCATTTCGGCCGCCCCGACATCGACCTGCCCTGGGAGCGCACCGACGTCGCGGCTGCCCTGGCGGCCGATGCGGGCCTGCGCGTCTCCGAGGTCGCGGCGGCCGGCTGACACGCTGCGACCGGCGCCCCCGGACGAGGGTGCGGAACCGGCGCGCCGCCGCCGCCGTCAGGGGCCCAGATGCGAACCCTCCGTGCCCTGCCGCTGCTCGGCCTCGCCCTCTTCGTCGCCGGCTGCTCGCTGCTGGGCGGGGTCGCGCAGCTACCGACCGATCCGGACGTGTCGGTCGTGCGCATCGAGTACCAGGGGGGCTTCATCCTGCCGGCAGGCAGCTTCCAGCAGCTGCCGCTCGTGGCGGTCTACGCGGACGGGCGCGTACTGCAGCCGGGACCGGTGCCGGCCATCTACCCGGGGCCCTTGCTGCCACACCTTCAGCAGCAGCAGATCAGCCGGCTCTCCGTCGCCCGTCTCCTCGACGCCGCTCGCACGGCGGGCCTCACGACGGCCGACGTGAGCTACCCCGCGCAGACCGTCGCGGATGCACCCGACACGGTCATCACCATCCAGACGGGCGAGCGGGCGGTCACCTCCCGCTTCGGCGCGCTGGGCCTCGAGACCGGTGAGCGCGGCACGGCCGAGGAGCGCGCCGCCCGCGCCGCCGCGAGCACGTTCGTGGCCCAGGCCACCGACCTGCGGAGCCTCCTCGGCGCGGACGCGGTCACCGACGAGGGCACGTACAAGCCGACGGCGCTGCGCGTGCTGGCCTTCCCCGGGACGCCCCGGTCGGCCGCCCCGATCCCCATCCCGGCGCCCGTGCCCTGGCCGTTGGCGACGCCGCTGGACTCGTTCGGCAGCCCCCTCGAGCACTACCCGCCGACCTACCGCTGTGGGGTGGTCGCCGGTACCGACCTGGAGGCCCTGCTGCCGGCCCTGGAGCGGGCCACGACGCTCACCACGTTCGCGAGTGGCGGCCCGAGCTACATGGTGGTCCCACGGCCGATGCTGCCCGACGAGTCCGGCTGCTGAGGGATCGCTCGCGGCCTACAATCCGTCGCGATGTACGCCGTCATCCTCGCCGGCGGCGGCGGCACTCGCCTCTGGCCGCTGAGTACGCCCGAGCGGCCCAAGCCCTTCCTGCCGCTGCTCGGCGCGCGCTCCCTGCTGCAGCTCACCGCGGCGCGCCTGGACGGCCTGGTCTCCCCGCAGGATCGATACGTCGTGACCGACGCGCGATACGGGCCGCTCGTGCGGCGCCAGCTGCGCGGCGTGACGGTGATCGAGGAACCGCGTGGACGCAACACGGCCGCGGCGGTCGCGCTGGCCGCCGTGGCCATCGACCGCCCACCTGACGAGGTCATGCTGGTCCTGCCGGCCGATCACGTGGTCGAGCGGGCGGAGGTCTTCCGGGGCGTGCTCCGGGCCGCCGCGGCCGAGCTCGCCCCCGGCTGCTTCGGCGTCGACGCGCCGCTCGTGACACTGGGCATCGAGCCGGTCGGGCCGGCGACGGTCTACGGCTATCTGCGGCCACGGCTGGCCGCGGGCGAGGTCATCGGCGGCCTGCAGGCGTACCCCCTGGAGGCGTTCGAGGAGAAGCCCGACCTGGCCAGGGCGCAGGCGCTCGTCCGTACGCCGGGCGTCGCCTGGAATGCGGGAATGTTCATCTGGCGTCGCTCGGCCATCGTCGGCGCGCTGGAGGCCTTCGCGCCCGACGTGCTCGAGGCGCTGCGCGCCGGCTGGCCGGACGATCCGGCCGGCGCGTACGAGGCCGTCCGGGCCACCTCGATCGACTACGCGGTCCTCGAACCGGCCGCGACAGCCGGACAGGTGGTCATGCTGGCCATGGACGTGGGTTGGAGCGACATCGGCAGCTGGGCGGCGCTCCTGGAACAGCTCGGTGCGTCAGGCGTGCAGGGCAGGGTGGTGCCGGCCGGCGAGTCGGTGTCGCTGGGGCCCGACGACCTGCTGGTGCGGCGCGACGCCTGGCCGGGCAGCGGCCCCTTCGCGCTGCAGTCGGGCCCGGGTACGATGGGACCCTTCGCCACGCCGACGGCATGGCTGGCCGAGGCGGGCACGGCCCGCTCCGTCGTGGCCGGCCTGCTCGACCGCGTGTCCGCAGCTGAGGGTTGACGCCGTGACCATCGCCATCGATCCCCGCGCCCCGACCACGATCGTCTTCGGCACGGACGGCTGGCGGGCCCGGATCGCCGACGAGTTCACCTTCGTCAACGTCCGCCGTTGCGCGGACGGCGTGGCACGGTACGTCGTGCAGCAGGGCGTGCAGGCGAAGGGCGTAGTCATCGCCTACGACCGACGGTTTGCC
>DATHCS010000269.1:0-2984 GCA_035319405.1 Candidatus Dormiibacterota bacterium
CCGGCAGCAGGCGTGCCGTCGCGCCCGGGTGGGGCCGGAAGGTTGATCGATCGACCCACATGCGCACCATGGGCGGCCCCGGCTGGATGCGGTAGACCGCAGAGACGGCCTCGAGATGTGCGGGCAACGCCGCGAGGAAGGCTGCCCGCGGCCGCAGCACGTCGCGCACGATGGCCGCCACCGCGGCGGGCTCGCCCATCACGAACAGCGGCTGGGGGGACAGGCCGGTGTACTCCATGGCCACGGCCACCGGCTCGCCGTCCTGGGTGGCGATGCCCCAGCGGGTGCGCGCGAACTCACGCGCGTCGAGATCGCAGATGGCGTAGGCCGCATAGAGCCGATCGCGTTCCAGGAACGCGCGCAACGCGCTGCGGTCGCTCGTCGCGCGCACGGCGAGGCCGACGACCGGGCGCGCGTCCGCGCGGGCGCCGGCGGCCATCAGGCGTGCGCCTCGCCCGCCGCGACCCCGGCCCGTAGCGCCATCGCCGCTTCCGCCAGCGCCGCCGCCAGCGCGGCGCCGAAGGGCGGGCGAATCACGCCCGCTTCGGTCACGAGGCCGTCCAGGAGCTCGGGCGGGGTGACGTCCTGCAGCGGGCCCCGGGCCGTCACGGCCCCTGGCGCGTCGCTCGCCAGCAGGTCGGGCTCGCCAAGCCCGACATAGGCCTCCGCGTCGACCGAGGAGCCACGCTCGTCGGCCGTGGCCGCATCGACGCTGAGCAAGGGCCCCGCCGCGTAGACGGGTACGCCGACGTCGCGAGCCAGGCGCGCCACGCCGCGCGTGCCGATCACGGCGGTCACGGATCCGTCGGCGGCGATGCGGTCCGCCCCCAGCAGCACGACGTCGATCCCGGCGCGTGCGAGCAGCCAGCCGGCGGCCGAATCGGGGACGACGGTCGCGGGCACGCCCGCGAGGCCCAGCTCCCATGATGCGAGGCGGGCCCCCGAGCGGTAGGGGCGCGTCTCGAGCAGCCAGGCGTGCACCTCGCGCCCGGCGGATGCGGCCGCCAGCACGACCCCCAGCGCGGTACCGACCAGGCCTCCGCCCAGCGGCCCGGTCGAGTCGAGAGTGAGGATCTCGAGCGGCCGCCCGGCGGGCTGCTCGAGCACCGCCGCGCCGGCCTCCACGAGGCGGCGCAGGTCGAGGGTCAGCGACATCGCCAGCGCGTCGGCGGCGGCGCGCGCGCCCGCAGCCACGGTGATCCCGTCGCGCTGCGGGTCGTCAGCGCGGGCCGCGGTCACCACCTGCCCCGCGGCGGCGGCCAGCGCCGGGACGTTGGGCGCAGCGAGCCGCAGCCGCAGGACCGCCCGGTCCACCATGGCGGCGCGCGCGGGCGCAGCGGCGCCGCGTCCGGACAGCGCGGCAAGCCAGATGCCGTATGCGCCCAACTGTGCGAGCAGCGGGGCCCCGCGGGTCCGGCGCATGCGGATCAGCCCTGCCAGCTCGTCCACGCTCGTGCAGCGATGCTCCACGATGCGCCCCGGGAAGTCGAGCTGGTCGAGCACGATGACCGCCTCGCCCTCGACCCGGTAGGGGCTGCGGAAGCCCGTCGGCGCGGCTGAGCCGCCCGGGACCCTCGGGCCGCTGGCGGGATCCCCTGCGGAGGCTCCGCCGGCCGCCGCGTCGGGGGACGACAGACCCAGCATCTCGCCGGCCGCCGCGCTCGCTCCGCGCTGGAGCGCGCCCGCCGCGCCGACGACCTGCACGGCCGCCTGGACGGCGTCCTGCGAGAAGGTGCGGAAGAAGCGGCGCCGGGAGGGGTCGGAGGGGGTGTCGGGCACGCCGGGCCGCCCGGGGCTAGTACTGGATGACGCTGTGGATCGACTGCCCGCGAAGCTTCTCGCGACCCTTGAGGAAGAGCAGCTCGACCAGGAAGGCGAGGCCCACGATGTCACCCTGCAGACGATGCACGAGCTCGATCGTGCCGTTCACGGTGCCGCCCGTGGCCAGCAGGTCGTCGACGATGAGCACCCGCTGGCCGGGCTGGATCGAATCGCGGTGGACCTCGAGCGTGTTGGTGCCGTACTCCAGCGCGTACTCGACGCTCACGGTCTCGGCCGGCAGTTTGCCCAGCTTGCGCACCGGCACGAGGCCGGCACCCAACTGGTACGCCATGGGGGCGCTGAAGATGAAGCCGCGGGATTCCATGCCGACCACGATGTCGACGTGCTGGTCCCGGTAGGGCGCCACCATCAGGTCGATGGCCTCGTGGTAGGCCGGGGCGTCCTTGAGCAGGGTGGTGATGTCGTAGAAGAGGATGCCCGGCTTGGGGAAATCGGGGACCTCGCGGATGCGAGCGCGGAGGTCGTCGGCTGACACGGTGGCTGGGACTCCTGGGTGGCTTCGGGCAGCGCTGGCAGTCTACCGCGCGGGCCGGCGAGCCTGCCAGCCGCGGCTCACGCCTCGAGCTTGGTGCGGATGCAGCCGAAGGTCTGGTTGATCATCTTCTCGGCCGTGCCCTGGATGAGGCGCGCGCCGACGCTGGCGATGGTGCCGCTGATGTTGACCTCGGCCGACCAGTCCATGCGCGTGCGATCCGGCCCCAGCTCGGCCAGCGCCATGCCGGCCGTCGCGTCCACGGCGGAGCCGGGCGCCTGGCCGTGGGCGACGATGGTGGCCCGCTCGGGCGGCACCAGCTCCGCCATCTCGAGGTTGATCGTGAAGCGGGCCGAGATGAAGCCGACGCCCACCTTGGCCCGGGCCCGGAAGTGCGTCTCGTCGACGACCTCGATCGACTCGACCCCTGGCCCGCAGCTGCCGACCTGCTGAGGATCGATCAGGAAGGCCCACACCTTGTGGCGCGGGGCGGCGATCTCGAGCGTGTCGGCGAACTGCATGGCGGCCTCCGGTGAGCCTGCGGTCGACGGCGCGCGCCCGTCAGGCGGGCGCGGAGAGGTAGGTGGCGGGGTCGCGCACGAAGCGCGAGCGGCAGCCGACGCTGCAGAAGTAGTAGATCTCGCCATCGTGCTGGGCGATGTGGCGAGCC
>DATHCS010000270.1:0-7946 GCA_035319405.1 Candidatus Dormiibacterota bacterium
CAGGTGGCCCATGCGCGGTCGATCGTCCGCAGCGCCCACCTCGACGATCAGGCGGCCGGGGTCGTAGTCGATGCGGTGGCGGCCCGCCTGGCGATCCACCGGGGCGCGGCCGCACAGGCCCGCCTCGACCTCGCCCGGGGGATGCGCAACCGGGCCCTGCTGACCCGTGCCCTGCCATGGCAGGCAGTCCGCACGCGCCTGGACCTGGCCCGGGCCTGCCTGGTCCTTGGCAACATCGCCGGGGCGCGCACGCTGCTCTCGGAGGTGAAGGATCTGCTCGCGGAGCGCCCCGCCCTGGGCACGCTCGCCGACGAGGCGGATGCGGTCGGGGGCCAGCTCGACCATGGTGGAGGGCTGCGCAGCGGGCCATACTCGCTGACGCTGGCTGAGCTGCGGTTGCTGCCCTTGCTGGGCACGCATCTCACTTTCCGCGAGATCGGCCAGCGGCTGTTCCTCTCGCCCAACACGGTCAAGAGCCAGGCCCTGTCGATCTACCGCAAGCTCGATGCGTCCTCGCGCGGCGAGGCCGTCGAGCGGGCGGCGGCGGCCGGCCTCACCGAGCCCGTTCGCCTCGCACCGCCCCTGGCGGCGGGGCCCCGCATCATCCCATCCGGATGATGCGGGCGAACGACTCGGGGGCGTCAATGGTGCGCGGCGCGATGGCCGCCCCGATCCTCGCCGGGCGGTGTGCCCTAGGGTCGCGCGCCGCTGATCCTGAAGGGAGTCATAGATGGAGCTCGGTCCCGTCGAGTACATGGTGGTCAGCTTCCCGGGCAATCAGTTCCGGGGAGAGGTCGCGCCCGCCTTGCGCGACCTCGTGGCCGATGGGCTCATCCGCATCATCGACCTGGCCTTCGTAGGCAAGGACGCCGACGGTGGCACCGTCGTCCTCGAGTTGAACCAGCTGGCGCCAGACGTGCAGGCCGCGTTCGACGCGATCGACATCGAGGTCAACGGCCTGCTCAACGAGGACGACCTGCAGGCTGCCGCGGACGACCTGCCGCCCAACAGCTCGGCCGCGCTGCTGGTCTGGGAGGACGTGTGGGCAGCGCGCTTCGCACAGGCCCTGCGCAACACGGGGGGCATCCTGGTCGATCGGCAGCTCGTCCCGCACGAAGTCGCCCAGGCGGCGCATGACTACGCGCTGGCGGTGGCCAGCGGAAAGGAGAGCTGACGATGTTGCGTCGTGGACCCGGCCTGGCTCGCATGGCCGTCGGAACCGCGGTCGTCGCGGGGACGGCCGGGGCCGTACGCCACCACCAGGAGCAGAAGTACTACAACCAGGCCCAGCAGCAGGCCGAGGCCCAGGCGTACGAGCAGCAGCAGACCATGGCCGCACAGGCCCCGCAGCCCGCGCCCGCGGCAGCGCCCGCGCCGTCCGACATGACCGCGCAACTGACCCAGCTGGCGCAGCTCAAGGATGCGGGCATCCTCACCGAGGAGGAGTTCGAGGCCAAGAAGAAGCAGATCCTGGGGATCTGATCGGCATCAAACCGCCGCCCCGAAGCCGGCCCACCGGGGCCGGCTTCGCCGTCGGTGTGGCGCGCTGCGACGGGCTCTCAGGCGCCGTCCTCGTCCGGGTCGAGGCGCTCCAGCGCAAAGTCCAGGTCGTACCCGATCGAGGTCGCGAGCTTCGGCGCCGCGGCGACGGCCTGGGCCGTGCCCACGACGGGCGTGAGGGCGACCAGCGCATCGACCAGCTCCTCGGGTCCCAGCCCGGCCGCCAGCGCGCTGCAGACCAGGGAGTCGAACGCCGCCTGCGGCCCGCGCAGGGCGACCAGCGCGCCTAGCTGGGTGAGGGCGCAGGAACGCTCGTCGAGGCTACGCTCGGCGGCTTCCCTGTCGGTGTGCGACAGCACCCGCTCGAGGAAGCGCTCGTCGTTGAGGGCCAGGCGTCGCAGCTTCTCGCGATACGCAGCCATGTGCTCGACTCGACCCCGCATCAGCGCCTGAGACGATTGCAGCGTTGCGCCGGAGGCGCCGCATCATCCCATCCGGATGAAGCGCCGCCGCTGGCCGCCACGCTGGCCGCGGAGCGACGCTAGAGCAACGGCCCCTCACCACCCTCGCTGTCGCTGGCGGGCTGGCGCAGGGCGCGCGCGAGCACGTAGAGGCTGATCAGCAGCGAGACGGCGAAGGCGATCAGGCCCAGGTAGGCGAACGTCTGGAACTCGGTCGAGCTTGTTTGCAGGAGCACCACGGTCAGGATGGCCGTCCCGATCAGCTGGCCCGTCACGAGCATGCCGATGGCCAGCTGGCGCCCCAGGTCGCCGACCTTGCCGATCTGGCGATTCAGCTCTGACGTGTCCACCTCGACGACGAGCTTGCCCCGCCCGAACTGGTCCATCCACTTCCACACCGCCGCCTCGAGGGTCGGGGCGCGTCGCACCAGCTCCTGGCCGACCCGCATGACCTGGGCCAGCGCGACCTTCTCGATGTTGTCGGCGGTCAGGCGCGCCAGGGTCGCGTCGCGCGCCTCCTCGAGCACGGCCTCCACCAGGTCGAGGTCGTAGGAGAGGGTCATCGCGGTCTCCTCGGCCTGAATCACGGCCTTCATGGCCAGCGTCAGGTCGTTGCTGAGGCGGAGACCGTTGTCGAAGACGGCGCCCAGCACGGCCGAGATGGCGCTGCCCACCGAGCTCGCGTGGCCGTAGACCAGGTACTGGCGCACCAGGCGGTCGACGTCGGCCCGGAAGCGCGGCTCGCTGAAGTCGGGCCCCGGGCGTCCGAGGCCGATGAGCGCGTCCGCGATGGCCTGGCTGTCCTTGCCCCGGATGGCGTAGAGCAGCTGGATCAGGGTCAGGCGCTGGTCGGTTCGCAACTCGCCCACCAGTCCGAAGTCGAGGAAGATGATCCGCCGTCTTTCAGGATCGACGAGCACGTTGCCGGGGTGCGGGTCGCCGTGGAAGAAGCCGTCCACCAGGACCTGCTTGATGAGGGCGCGGATGAAGACCGAGCCCAGGTGGGCGGTGTCCATGCCCGCCGCCTGGAGCCGCTCGACCTCGGAGATCTTGATCCCGCCCACGAACTCGGCCGTGAGCACCCGGGCGGTCGAGCGGGTCGTGTCCACCTCGGGGATGTGGATCTCCGGGAACTTGCGCATGGCTTCGGCGATGCGCTGCGCGTGGTAGGCCTCGTTGCGGTAGTCGAGCTCCTTCAGGACGCCCGTGGCGAACTCGCGCACGATGCCCCGCGCGCCCAGCTTGCGCGCCACGTCGAAGCGTTCCTCGGCCACGGTGGCCAGCTGCTCCAGCACGCCGAGGTCGGCCTTGGTCTTGGCCACGATGCGCGGTCGCTGGATCTTGACCGCCACGGCACGCCCGTCGGGCAGGGTCGCACGGTGGACCTGGGCGGTCGAGGCGGCGGCGAAGGGCTCGGGCTCGAAGGTCGCGAAGGCCTCCTCGAGCGGCAGCCCCAGCTCGTGCTCGACGATCGCCCGTGCCTGGTCGGCGGGGAAGGGCGCGACGTCGCTTTGCAGCTTCTCGAGCTCGGCCAGCAGCGCCGGCGGCAGGGCCTCCCGCCGGCTGGCGATCATCTGCCCGATCTTGACGTAGGTTGGCCCGAGCTGCTGGAGCATGATCCGCACGCGGGCCTCGGGCGACAGCCGCTCGTCGGGCAGGTCCCGGCCCAGGACATGGCGCTGGAACCAGCCCCGGACCGCCCCGATCGGCGTGCGCTCCAGGGTGATGTCCAGCCCGTAGCGGTAGATCGTGTCGTACACCTGTTGCAGGCGCACGTTCTCGATGATGCGGTTGCGACGCGGCGTGGGCAGCGCGTCGAGGAGGCGCCAGATGGCGCGCCCCTCGCCCTGCTCGTCGATGAGCGGCACGTTCAGGCCGAGGATCGCGTCGGCGAGTGAGGAGAGCACCGTGAAGAGCGCGGCCGCCACGACGAACCAGAGCAACCGTGGCGTGGCCATCTCGCCGAGGCCCGAGACGAAGAGCGAGACCACCCACAGCGAGATCGCGTTGACGACGATCAGGAAGGCGCCCATGGTCGAGAGCACGAGGCGTCCGGTGAGGGCCACCACGAATGGCCGCACGATCCGGTCGGCCAGGCCGATGCCGATCCCGGCCGTGAGGTAGGGCAGGGCTCCCACGTGCGCGAGGCTGAAGATCGGCGCTCGCTCGGCGCCGAAGGGGAAGGGCTGGGGGACGCTCAGTAGCGATAGCAGGAACAGCACCGCCCAGACGATGAGGGCGTCGATGACGACCTCGACCAGGAAGCGGCGCATGGCCCTAGAGCAGCCGCGAGAGGCGCGCCATGGTCGCGTTCCAGGCGCGCTCGCGCGCGCCCGCCGGCACGCTCGCCGGTGTGGACATCGCTGACAGCTCGTCGAACACGCCGGCCTCGGTCAGGCGCACGACGGCGGGATCCTCGAACAGCAGGTCCAGCTCGTCGTTGCGGAAGAGGCTCAGGTCGTCGAGGTTGCAGCCGCCGATGAACACGCGGTCGTCGATCCGCAGCACCTTCGCGTGTGCCATCTCGGGATGCAGCGAGATCTCGACGCCGGCGCCCATCAGGCCCTCGTACCAGTGCCGGAAGGCTGCGGCGGGCTGCGGGGGCGTGGGCTTGCCCGGGGCGATGAGGCGCACCTTGACGCCGCGCGTTGCCGCACCCTGGATCCGCTCCAGGATGGCCCGGTTGCTGATGTAGGGGTTGACGATGTCGATCCGCGTGCCCGCGGCCTCGAGCGATTGCTCGATGGCGTCGCTGATGGGGTGGTGCCCGGTGCCGGGCACGTTCCACAGCAGGGTCACGGGCGTCTTGAGGGCCGCGTCGTCGGGCACCTCCAGGACGTCGGCGGGGAAGTAGCGCTCGAGGGCGGCCGGGTCGTCGGGCAGCTGCCCGTCGTGATGGCGCCAGCTGGCCAGGAAGACCAGCTGCAGCTGGGCGACGACGGGGCCGGTGACGCGGCACATGACGTCGTAGAAGCGTTCGTCGTTGTAGTGGTCCTCGATGCCGCTCCCGCCGACGTAGGCGACGCGCCCGTCGATGACCGCCATCTTGCGGTGGTCGAAGTGCAGCGCGTCCTCGAAGCGCATGGCCGGGCGTCGTGACCCGAGGGGCCCGGTACGGATCGGCCCGAGCGCATAGTTGGCGACGATCTCGACACCGGCCTCGCGCAGATCGCGGAAGAGCTCCTTGCTGCCCAGCTCGACCTCGCTGCCAATCGCGTCGACCTCGAGGCGCACCTCGACCCCTTCGGCGCGCTTGGCCCGCAGCGCCTCCAGGAAGGTCGTGCCGATCTCGCCCGGCTTATAGCCGTAGATCAGCAGGTGGATGTGATCCTTCGCTTGTCCGATGTCCTCGAGCATGCGCGGGAAGTAGCGTCGGCCGTGCAGGAGTGGATCGACGCTCGTGGCGATGCTCGGCGCAAAGGCCATCGCGAGCTCGTGGCGCCGCACACGCGGGCGGCTGGCGAGGTCGGCGGCATGGAAGCGCGCGTCGGCCGCCGTCACCGCATCATCGCCGGGTGGGAACGCCCGATGGCGGCTGGCGCGGCGGCGCGCGAGATAGGCTCCGGAGGCCGCGGCACCGGCACCCGCGGCGAGCCATCGACGGCGGCTCATCGGCACTCCCTCGTCTGAGCGGGCGGCGCGATCTGGCGCCGGCCACCCCGGGCTCGATGGTATCGACCGGTCGGTCGCCGGCATCATGCCATTCGGGTGAAAGGGCGGCGGCCGCTGGTCAGGTCCGTGGCCGTCGGCCGTCCGTGGGGGTCGTGCAGCAGGCCGCCACCGGGGGCCGCGGAGATGTCTAATCTGGCGCGGGCGATGCCGCCCGTGAAGGCTTGACGGAGGAGGGCCATGTCGACGAAGGCCGGCGGCCTGGCGAGCACGCGGCGCAACGCCTACGAGCTCTTCATCCTGGTCCTGACGATCCTCTCGCTGTTCATCATGGCGGCCCAGTTCCTGCTGCCGCTCAGCCAGGCCGAGCAGGACCTGCTGCTCGTCTACGACAACGGCATCTGCGTCGTGTTCCTGCTCGACTTCGCCTGGAACATGAGCCAGTCCCACCCCCGGCGCGACTATTTCGTCTACCGCCGCGGCTGGCTCGACCTGATCGGCTCGATCCCCACCTTCGGCTTCTTCCGCTTCACCGCCCTGCTGCGCCTGGCGCGCCTCAGCCGGCTGGCGCGCATCGCACGCCTGCTGAGCGGCCAGCGCAAGCGCGAGCTCATCGACGACGTGCTCCACAACCGCAGCCGGTATGCGGTCTACATCACGCTGCTGGCCGCGTTCATCGTGCTCTCGCTCTCGAGCATGGTCGTGCTGCAGGTCGAGAGTCGCTCCGCGGATGCCAACATCACGACCGGCGGCGACGCCCTGTGGTGGGCCATCGTGACCATCACCACCGTCGGCTACGGTGACAAGTATCCGGTGACCGCCCTGGGTCGCATCACGGCGGTCTTCGTGATGATCACGGGCGTTGGCATCATCGGCGCCCTCGCCAGCATCCTCGCCAGCGTCCTCGTGACGGGCGGCGACGACGGCTCGAGCGAGGCCGCGTCGCCGGCCGAGGCGGCGTCGACGGCCTCGGCAGCCGTGCCCACGCCGGCCGAGGCTGCCCCGAGCATGCCCGCAGGCGTGGAGCAGGAGCTGGCTGCGATCCGCGCGGAGCTGGCCGCGCTGCGGCGATCGATGCCCGGCAGCGGGGCCGGCCCGCCCCCCGCCTGACGAGCCGGCGGCGTTGACGGCCGGGCGGGTAAATCCGATAATATTGGTCGGGATTAGCGCCGCTGGGCACCACCCCGGAACCGACACCGACCCGCCACGCGGCCGCCCGGCCGCAGGAGACCGATGACCCTCTCCAAGCGTGAACAGGTCGACAACGACCGCTCGCGGTTCGACTTCCGCGATGAGATCGTCTACCTCGCGGAGACCAAGCGCGGCCTCTCGCGAGCGACGGTCGAGGAGATCAGCGCCTTCAAGGACGAGCCGGCCTGGATGCGCGAGTTCCGCCTGCGCGCCTACGACCACTTCGTGAAGCGCGCCATGCCCACCTGGACCGACGGGCTCGACCGCATCGACTTCGACAAGATCGTCTACTACCGCAAGCCCTCGGAGCGCGAAGAGAAGTCCTGGGACGACGTCCCCGAGCAGATCAAGCAGACCTTCGAGCGCCTGGGCATCCCCGAGGCCGAGCGCAAGTTCCTGGCCGGCGTGGGGGCCCAGTACGACTCGGAGGTGGTCTACCACTCGGTGCGCGAGGAGCTGTCCAAGATCGGCGTGGTCTTCATGGGCACCGACCAGGGCCTCAAGGACTACCCCGAGATCTTCGAGAAGTACTTCGGCACGGTCGTGCCGCCCGAGGACAACAAGTTCTCGGCGCTCAACAGCGCGGTCTGGTCGGGCGGCTCTTTCGTGTACGTTCCTAAGGGCGTCGAGGTGCCCCTCCCGCTGCAGGCCTACTTCAGGATCAACGGCGAGAACACCGGTCAGTTCGAACGCACCCTGATCGTGGTCGACGAAGGCGCCAAGGTGCACTACATCGAGGGCTGCACCGCCCCCCTCTACGCGACCGACTCGCTCCACGCGGCGGTCGTCGAGGTCATCGCGCTGCCCCACAGCAAGGTCCGCTACACGACCATCCAGAACTGGTCGAACGACGTCTACAACCTCGTCACCAAGCGCGCCCATGCGCACGAGGGCGCGACGGTGGAGTGGATCGACGCCAACACGGGCTCGCGCAAGACCGTCAAGTTCCCCAGCATCTACCTGCGCGGACGGGGCGCCACTGCAGACGTGATCAGCGTGGCCGTGGCGGGCCGCGGCCAGCACCAGGACACGGGAGCCAAGGCGATCCACCTGGCCCCGGACACCAAGAGCCGCATCGTCAGCAAGTCGGTCAGCAAGGACGGGGGACGGGCGACGTACCGTGGCCAGCTGAAGGTGGCTCCGGGTGCCACGGGCGTGGTGGCCAGCGTCCGCTGCGACGCGCTG
>DATHCS010000271.1:0-7311 GCA_035319405.1 Candidatus Dormiibacterota bacterium
GATGAAACCGGGGACCGTGACCAGCAGGCTGAACGCGTAGAACCAGCGGCGCTTGCCGATGATGTCAAACACGCGCCGATGCCTCGCGCGCGCCGCGGCCGCGGACCGGTGCCGCCGCTACCGTGAACTCGTCTTCGCCGACGCCGAAGTAGGCCGCCTTGCGCGCCCACGGCTGGCGGACGATGACGCGCAGCATCTGCCGGCTCAGGGTGACCGCGGTGAACATCGACGTCAGCACGCCGATGATCAGCACGAGCGCGAACCCGCGGATGGTCGCCGAGCCGAAGTAGTACAGGATCGACGCGGTGATGATGCTCGACATGTTCGAGTCGAAGATCGAGTTCCAGGCGCGGTTGAAGCCGGCCTCGATGGCGGCGGCCAGCGTCTTGCCGGCGCGCAGCTCCTCCTTGGTGCGCTCGAAGATGAGGATGTTGGCGTCGACAGCCATGCCCACCGAGAGGATGAAGCCGGCGATGCCGGCCAGCGTCAGGGTCACCGGGACGAGGCGGAACAGGGCCAGCACCACCACCGCGTAGTAGGCCAGGGCGAAGCAGGCCACCGCACCCGGCAGGCGGTAGTAGACGAGCATGAAGATGAAGACCAGGCCGATGCCGATGATGCCGGCAACGAGGCTCTGGTGCAGGAAGTCCGCACCCAGCGTGGCGCTGGTCTGGTTGAAGCTGACCTCCTGCAGCTGGAGCGGCAGGGCGCCGAACTTCAGCACGGTCGACAGGTCGTTCATCTCCTGCACCGTGAAGTTGCCGGAGATCTGCCCCGTGCCGCCCGTGATGGGCTGCCGGATGTAGGGCGCCGAGACGACCTTGCCGTCGAGGACGATGGCGAAGAACTCGCCGACGTGGGCGCTGGTGTACGTGCTGAAGGCATCCGCGCCGGCCGACTTGAGCTTGAAGGTCACCAGCCGCTCACCCGTCTGGGAGTCGATGCCCGGCGCGACGCCGCTGGGGTCGATCTGATCGCCGCTGAAGAGCGGCGTCAGGCTGGGATCGATCGGGTCCCCCTTGACCGGCGCCGGCTTGCTCCCCGCCGTGGTGCTGGTGCCGTACACGTCCGCCGGCAAGGGCACGAAGTCGAGGCGGCCCGTGGTACCGACCAGGCTCCGGATCTGGTCCGGATCAACGGCGCCCGGCACCTCCACGACGATGCGGTCCGTGCCCACGGTCTGGACGATGGGCTCGATGGCGCCGCTGGCGTTGACGCGGTTCTCGATGATCGTCTTGATCGTGGCCATATCGCCCGAGCTGGGCGCGTCGCCGCTGGTGGTCACCGCGCGGTACTCGGCGGACAGGCCGCCCTGCAGGTCGAGGCCGAGGCGCGTCTCGATCTTGACGGGACCGTCGGAACCCGGCCGGGAGAGGTTCGGGATCAGGTCGATGGTGAGCGCGGCAAGGCCGATCGCCACGATCAGGAAGGGGAGGAGTCGGCGCATCGGGCGGGACTATAGCAGCGCCACCGGCTGCCGTCCGTGGGCAGCCGGGCAGACAGGGCAGGGCGGATCGGGCGTCTCCACGCCATCCACCGTACGCGACCGAGGTAGCCGCACGGTCATCCGAGCGATGACGTTTCCTTCACCTCGTTCCCGATCGGAGCGGCGTCACGCCTCAAGGCCGGCCTTGATGCGCGCCGCCAGCCCAGGCCCGATGCCGGGCACCGCCGCCACCTGGCCGACGGTGGCCTCCCGGATGCCCCGCGCGGAGCCGAACACCCGCAGGAGCGCGCGCTTGCGCGCCGGTCCCACGCCGGGCAGCTCGTCGAGCACGGAGCGAACCTGGGCCTTGGAGCGCAGCTGGCGGTGGTAGGTGATGGCGAAGCGGTGCGCCTCGTCGCGCAGCCGCTGCACGAGATAGAGCGCGGGTGAGCTCGCCGGCAGCACGATCGGCTCGGCCTGCCCGGGCAGGAAGAGCTCCTCCCGCTCCTTGGCCAGGCCGGCCAGGGGCAGATCGTGCAGGCCGAGCTCATCGAGCACCTCGCGCGCAGCGCTCACCTGGCCCTTGCCGCCGTCGATGAGAACGAGATCCGGCAGCCGCCAGCGCAGCTCCTCGCTGCTCCCCTCCTCTGCCCGCAGGGCATGGCCGAAGCGGCGGCGCAGAACCTCCTGGTGGCTCGCGAAGTCGTTGGGGCCGCTCACGCCCCGCACGCGGAACCGGCGGTACTCGCCGGTGCGCGGTCGGCCGTCCTCGAAGACGACCATGCTGCCCACCGTGTTGCTGCCCTGGATGTTGCTGATGTCGTAGCACTCGATGCGCGTCGGCGGCGCAGGCAGGGCCAGCGCGTCGGCCAGCACCTCCAGCGCCGCGAGCGTGCGGCCCTGGTCGGCCAACCAGCGCGCCTGCTCGCGGGCCAGGGTCTCGGCAGCGTTGCGCCCGGCGAGCGTGAGCAGCTGCCGGTTCCGCCCGCGATGGGGCACCGCGAGGCGGGCCTGCCGCCCGCGGCGCGCCGTGAGCAACGCCGCAAGGTCGTCCGCCTCGACCAGCAGTACCGGCAGGAGCACGCGCGGCGGAACCGAGCCGGCCGTGGCGTAGTACTGCTTGACGAAGGCTCCCAGCACCTCGCCGTCGGGCACACCGGCGACATCCTCCAGGAGGAAGACGTCGCGCCCGACGAGCTTCCCGTCACGCACCACGAAGAGCTGCACGGCGGCCTCGTTGCCCTCCCGGGCGAGGCCCAGCAGGTCCAGCTCGGTATCGGCGAAGGCGGCCATCTTCTGGCTCTCCATGGTCCGCTCGATGGCCCGCACCTTGTCGCGCAGCGCCGCCGCACGCTCGTACTCGGTCGCCTGGCTGGCCGCCTCCATCTCACGCCGCAGGGCCCGCGCCACGAGCTCCTGGCGACCCTCCAGGAAGAGCAGCACCTGTTGGATGTCACGCCGGTAGGCCGCCTTCGAGACGGCCTCGATGCAGGGCCCCTGACAGCGCTTGATGTGGTACAGCAGGCAGGGTCGCGCCAACGCCCGCCGGCCCTCGTGGATCTCGATCGTGCAGGTGCGGAAGGGGAACAGCCGGCGGATCAGGTTCATGGCCTCGTCGACGCTGCTGGCGGAGGCGTACGGGCCGAAGTAGCGGCTGCCGTCGGCCGGGAGCTTGCGCGTGCGCTCGATGCGTGGGAAGTCGTCGGCCAGGGTGACCTTGATGAAGGGGTAGCTCTTGTCGTCCTTGAGGCGCACGTTGAAGCGCGGCTGGTAGCGCTTGATGAGGTTGGCTTCGAGCAGCAGCGCCTCGCTGACTGTGTCGGTCAGCGTGTACTCCACGTCGGCCACCCGATCGAGCGCGGACTCGATGCGCAGCGGCGGCTCGGCCGCGCCATGGCGCTGCCAGTAGCTGCGCACCCGGGCACGGAGGCTCTGCGCCTTGCCCACGTAGAGCACGCCCCCGCGCCGATCGCGCATCAGGTACACGCCGGGGTGATCGGGCAGCTTGGCGAGGGTGGCCTTGAGATGAGGCGTCATTGAGGCGCGGCGCTCACCCGCGGCCGCGGCCGTCGAAGCTCCAGGCGGCAACGGCGAAGCTGCCCGCCACGAGCAGCACGAAGGCGAGGGCGCGCACGCCCGCCCCGAGTGGCGCGGCGTCGGCCGTGACGTCGCTCGGCTGGGGCGCCTCGACCGGCTGGACCGCGCCACCGTCACTCGACGATGCCCCCTGGTCCGTCTCGCCGGCCGTGCTCTCGCCGCCGGCCCCCACCTGGAGTGGCGCGCTCACCACGTCGCCGGCCGCGGTCACCACCGAGATCGTGTAGTCGCCGTCGGGCGTGTCGGGCGGTACGGTCACGGTCGTCGTGAACGAGCCGTCGGCCGACACCTCGGGATTGCCCACCGTGATCGGTTCGTCCGACCCGACCAGCTGGATGAAGACCTCCGGCAGGTCGCCCAGGCCGCTGCCCGTCACCGTGAGCGACTCGCCCGGATCGACCTGATCGGTGCTCAGCGTCAGCTCGGGCTGGTCACCCTGCGCCACGGCGACCGCCGGCCCGAGGAGCAGCAGGGCGCAGCCGGCCAGGAGCGCCAGGAGACGGCGGCGACCTCGGCCAGGGCGTTGCAGGGGCACGCCACGATGATAGTCGGCGCGGCCGTGATGACCGCTCGCCAAGGGCACCGGGCGATGCTGCGCCGACATGGCCCGGCCCCCCTCTCCCAGCCTGCTCGCCAGCCTGGCGCCGGATCAGCTGGCGGCGGCCACTGCCCCGCCGGGTCCAGTGCTCTGCATCGCGCCAGCGGGATCCGGCAAGACCACGACCCTGCTGGCCCGGCTGGGCTGGCGCATCGCCTCGGGCAGCGATCCGGCGACGATGTGCGCGCTCACGTTCAATCGGCGCGCGGCCGACGAGCTGCGCGGCCGCCTCGCACCGATCCTCCAGGAGCTCGGCCACCCGGGCGACGCGGTCCGCGTGCGGACCTTCCACGCCATGGGGCGGGAGGTCCTGCTCGACGCCGGCCACCAGGTCGAACCGCTCGTCGACCGCCAGTCCCTGCTGGCTGAGCTCGCCCGTGGCTCGCTGTCGCCGGCATCGCTGCGCGCGCTCGACGACGGGATCGCCCGGCTCAAGCTCGAGCTGGGCCTGTCGCTCGCGTCGGCCGAGGAGCGGCTCCGGGCGGGGGCCGCGAGCGATGACGAGCCGGACCTGCTGCTTCAGGCGTTCGTCGCGTACGAGCTGGAGCTGGCCGCGCGCGGTGCGCTCGACCACGACGACCTCGTCCGGCGGGCCCTTGCGCTGCTCGGCGCGGACGGGGCCGTGCGGACGACCTGGCGCGACCGCTGCGGCGTGCTGCTGGTGGACGAGGTGCAGGACCTGGACGCCTCGCAGTGGCGGCTGGCGCGATTGCTGGCGGCCCCTCGTGACGATCTCTTCCTGGTCGGTGACGACGACCAGACGATCTACGCCTGGCGGCTGGCAGACGCGCGGCGGATGCTCGGCCTGTCCATGGAGATGCCCGCCCTGCGGCGCGTCCACCTGGAGACCAACTACCGCTGCCCCGCCGAGGTGGTCGACCGGGCGGTGCGGCTGGTCGCCCACAACGCGGAGCGGTTCGCCAAGCGCGTCGCCCCGCGTCGGGGAGCCGAAGGACGACTCGTCCTCGCCCCCGATCCGGGCGACGACGTGGCGAGGGCGCGGCGGCTCCTCGCGACATGGCGCCCGGCGCTCGATGCCGCCGGTCGGCCAGCCTCCCACGCGGTCCTGGCGCGCACCAACGCCGAGCTGGCGCCGTTCGCGGCGGTGGCCCTCGAGCTCGGCATCGCCTATCAGGCCGAGGACGACGGGCTGCGGCTGAAGCCAGCCGAGGTGGCCGACCTGCCACCCGAGGCCCTGGCCGCCTGGCGAATCGCCCTGGCCCCCGGCACGACGCTCGACGCAGCGCTTCTGGCGGCGCTGGCGCGCAGGGATGCCCTGCGCCGGGCGGACGCGCCACTGATCCTCGCGACCGTGCACGGCACCAAGGGCCTGGAGTTCGACGTGGTGGCCTGCATCGGCCTCGACGAGGGGCGCTTCCCGAGCGCGCGGAGCCTCGCGGACGCCGCGGATCCGGCCCGGGCGCTCGAGGAGGAGCGGCGGCTGGCCTACGTGGCCTGGACGCGGGCCCGCCGCGAGCTCTGGCTGCTCTACGATCCCGGCGCACCCTCGCCCTTCCTGGTCGAGGCGTTCGAGGCGGAGGAGCTGCGATGGGCCGAGGGCCGGGAACCGTCAGCTCCCCGCGGCGTCGTACGGGCATGAAGCGGCCTTCCGCAAGCGTGCGCCGAGCCCTGCGCCTGACCGCGGGCGTGGCGCTGGCGGGCCTGCTCGTGGCCTGCAGTGCCGTCGGGGCGTCGCCGTCGCGGCGCGTGGGCGGGTCCGAGGTCCTGTCCAGCCCGTCCGCGACCTCCTTCGTCGTGGCGCCCCCCAGCGTCGAGCCCCATGCCGGCATCGCCGGTCGCGTGCTCGCCGGTCCGACCTGCCCCGTGGAACGGGTCCCGCCTGACCCAGCCTGCGCCCAACGCGGGATCGTCGGTGCGGTCATCGTCGTCACCGGCGGCGGCGCGGAAATCGCCCGCGTGACCTCGGGCCTGGACGGCACCTACGCCGTCCAGCTCCCGCCGGGTACCTACACCCTCACGCCGCAGCCCGTCCAAGGGCTGTTGGGCGTGGCCCCGCCGGCCCAGGCCACGATCCCGGCCGATGGGGACGGACCGACGGTCGACTTCACCTACGACACGGGCATCCGCTGAGACCGCTCGAAGGCACGACCCCGATCGCTAGAGCCCCAGCTCTCCGCGCACCGTCTTGAGGCCCTCGACCACGTTGGCGACGTGCTCGTCGAAGGGCACCCCGAGCTCGTCCGCCCCCTTCTCCAGCTGCTCGCGCGGAACCTGGCGGGCGAAGCCCTTGTCCTTCATCTTCTTGCGCACGGCACGGGCATCCACCTCGTCGAGGGAGCGGTTCGGCCGCACATACGCGACGGCGATGACGAACCCCGCCATCTCGTCGCAGGCGTAGACCGTTCGTGCCAGCTGACTCGTGCGGGGCACGCCGGTGTGGTCCCCGTGTCCCAGGACGGCCTCCACGACGTCGTCCGGGTAGCCGAGGCCTCGCAGCACCTCGGCGCCCTGCAGCGGATGCGTGTCGGGGTAGCGCTCGTAGTCGAAGTCGTGCAGCAGGCCAGCCACGCGCCACTGCTCCAGCTGCGGACCGTCGATGCCGAAGCGGTGCTCGCCGTACCAGGCCGTCGCCGCTTCGACGGCGAGGCCGTGTTTGCGCAGCGACTCACTCTGGGTCCACTCGCAGAGGAGCCGCCAGGCGGCGTCGCGGTCGGGGCCCGGGGCGCCTCCGGAGGGCGGGTCGGCTGCCATGACGGCATGGTAGCGCCGCGAGGAGCGCGCTACCGTAGCCCCGCACGGAGGGACCTTGAGCCTCGTTCAGGCGGTCGCGCTCCTCCTCGGTCTGGCGATCGCGGTCGCGCTGTACGTCGTCCTGCGACGCCAGCTC
Source organism: Candidatus Dormiibacterota bacterium (assembly GCA_035319405.1). Classification (GTDB taxonomy): domain Bacteria; phylum Chloroflexota; class Limnocylindria; order Limnocylindrales; family CSP1-4; genus DASPUH01. The sequence goes on from DATHCS010000271.1 coordinate 6,970, forward strand.
GCGGCCCGCGACGCGCACCGCCCGGCCTACTGGTCGGCGCTCTCGTGCTACCTCGTGGCGGCCTTCAGCTGGCTGGCCGTGCTGGTCACGCCGACGCCCGTCTGGGTGGCCTGGCTGGCTTCCGTCCCGGCCGCCGTCGTCACGGTCGCGCCGGACCTCCTGGTCCGCTTCACCGGCGGCTCGCAATCGGCACCGCACCTGCGACGCGAGGTCGAGATCCTGCTCGACCTGGTGGCCGCACCGCGGGCCAACGACACGCCGGCGCAGCTGCAGGCGCTGCGGGCACGGGTCCGCAGCCTGGAGCGATACCGCACGGCCGACACGGCCGAGCTCATCGACACG
>DATHCS010000272.1:0-3483 GCA_035319405.1 Candidatus Dormiibacterota bacterium
GCCGTGGCGAGCCTTGCCGCTCGACCGGCCACGCCGGCGGCCCAGCGCTCCCGACGCGCGGCCAGTGTACCGAGGGAGACTAGGGCCCGGTGACGGTGAGGGTCCCGGTCATGCCCTGCTGCTCGTGGCCGGGCAGGCGAACGCCGCGATGATGCCGACGATGAGGGCCGCCTCGAGGCCCTCGCGCAGCATGATCAGGAACGTGGCCAGCACCCGTGCCTCCTTCGAACGACGAGGCGCGTCAACCCGTGGTCGTCGTTCGGGAGACCGCGGAACGCGTGGCCCCGAGCGCGCGGATCGGCCGCAGGTAGAACGCCAGGACGACCACGAGGTACCCGGCGTGTGCGATCACCTGGGCCCACGACGGCGTTGCGCTGTAGCCGAGCAAGGCGTGCAGGAAGGCACCCACGCCCGTGTCGTCGGGGAGCACCGCGCTCAGGTCGTAGGCGGTCGCGGTCCCGAGGCCGATGACCCCGATCTCCACGAACTCGTGGACGGCCTGGCCCACCAGCCCGGCAGCGATGAAGACCAGGGCGACACCCGTCCAGCGGAAGAAGCGCGCCAGGTCGATGCGGCGCGTGCCGCGGTAGAAGCCGACCCCGATGAGCACGGCCAGGGCGAGCCCGACCAGGGCCCCCACGAGGACGCTCGCGGCCCCGTTCGACGCGCGCACCGCCGTGGCCTGGCCGACGAGGAAGAGGGCCGTCTCGACGCCCTCGCGGATGACCGCCACGAACGCGACCGCGGCGAGCGCCCAGGCGCCGCCTTCGCCGATTGCCTGGTCGACGGCGCTGCGCAGCTGGCCACTCACGTTGGCCGCCTGTCGCCGCATCCAGAAGAGCATCCAGGTCACGATGCCGGCGGCGATCAGCAGCGTCAGGCCCTCGAAGAGCTGCTCGTAGGGCGCCGGCATCTCCCCCACGGTGACGAAGATCAGGAGGCCCAGCATCGCGCTCGCCGCCACCGCCCCGGCGACCCCGAGCCACACGCGCCCGAAGTAACGCCGGTTGCCGGTCCGTGCGAGGTACGCCAGGACGATGCTGACGATCAGCGCCGCCTCGACGCCTTCGCGCAGCCCGATGACAAGGCCGCTCGTCAGCGCTCCCAGATCGAACATGCGGCGCGCCTCCCACCTGAACACCCGACGGATCAATCCCGAGTCAGCCGGTCGGGATTGTGCCGGGCCATGCTAGCTGGACCTGATCGTCGAAGTCAAGCCCGCCTGAACGGGTCTTTCAGGCGACCCTGAAGCGACCGGCCCCGCGGCACGCAATTCGCGGGACCCATCCCCGGTGAGCACCTCCACGGCTCGCAGCCGACTACCATCGACTCGTGACCAGTCGCCGTCGTGAGGACCACGCGCCGCCCGTGCTTTCCGAGTCGGCGCAGCACTACCTCCTCGCGCTGCGGGCCATGACCGACGGCGGCACCACGACGCTGACCTCGGCACTGGCGCGACAGCTCGGCGTCTCCACGCAGGCCGCGTCGGAGATGGTGGGTCGCCTCTCGGCCGACGGGCTGGTGCACGTCTCCGAGGCTCGCGAGCTGACGCTCACGCGAGCGGGTCGGGGAGCTGCGGACACGATCTTCCGTCGTCATTCGCTGCTCGAATGGCTCCTCATCAAGGTCATCGGGCTCGGCTGGGCGGAGTCCGACGAGGAGGCCGGCCGATTGCAGGGAGCGGTCTCGCCACGCGTCGAGGCCGCCATCGCCGAGCTGGTCGGCCATCCGCCGACCTGCCCGCACGGGAACCCGATCGACGCCGCGGCCGCGCGCTCCCGCCCGCGCGGCGTGCCGCTCAGCGAGGTGGCGGCGGGGGAGCGGATCACGATCTTCCGCATCACCGAGCAGGCCGAGGAGGACAAGGACCTGCTGGCCTACCTGGAGGAGCAGGATCTGGTGCCGGGCACGCATGCCACGGTGGTGGACGTGAGCCTCGCCCGCGACGCGATCACCCTCGAGGGGCCGCGCGGCCGATCGTCGATGGGCCTGCGGCCGGCCGCGCTCATCCGCGTCATGCCCGGCGAGGCCGACGCCGCGCTCTTCCACCGCGTGCCGCAGATGTCCCTTCCGGGGCAGGCGGGACGCGAACGCGCCCTGCTACGCTGACCCGGAGCGGGCGCCGGACAGATCCGGGGCTCGCCGAGGAGAGGAGGGAGCGCATGATCGCCGTCTTCGTGACCGCGCTCGCCACGTGGGTCATCATGCTCGTGCTGAACACGGTGAACCTGGGCAACTTCCTGGTGGAGGGCACGATCGCCGTCGTGGGCGGCGGATTGATCGGGTTGCTCGTGCCCTGGTACATGGCCCGCCAACGCCGCCAGAACCACTGAGGACGTACCGTGGCTGCCATCGACAACCTCATCCCCGGCGAATCGATCGTCGTCGAGTCCAAGAAGCACTGGATCGCGCCCGTGCGCGACTCGGTCTTGGCCGCACTGCTCATCGTGGGCGCCTTCGTGGTCGGGTGGATCTCACCCAGCAAGGAAGGCGGCCTCGTCGGCGTGGTCAGCAACGTGCTCGATCTGCTGCGCATCGGCCTGTTCGCCGTCGGCGTCGGCTGGATCATCTACAACGTCATCCTCTGGCGCACGGCCGAGTTCGCGGTGACCAACCTGCGGGTGCTGCGCTACGAAGGCCTCGTGCAGCGCCGCACCTCGGAGACGCTGCTCACCTCGGTGACCGACGTGCGTCTCAACGTGGGCGTGCTGGGCAAGGCGCTCGGCTACGGCGACCTGCGCATCTTCTCCGCGTCCGGGGCGGCCGGCGAGGACGAGTTCAAGACCATCACCGGTCCGACCGAGTTCCGCAACGCGATGATGGCCAGGAAGATGCAGGAGGTGCAGGCCGCGCAGGCCCCACAGGCCCAAACCGGCCCGGGGACAGGATCCGCACCGGCACCCGTTGCGGCCACCCCGACGGCGTCGCCCGCGGCAGCCGCACAAGCAGCGGCGGCGACGGCGACGACGGCAACGGCCCAAGCGGGCGCTGCGGAAGCGCTCCAGCAACTGGCCGATCTTCGCGACCGCGGCCTCATCACGACGGAGGAGTACGAGGCCAAGAAGGCCGACATCCTGCAGCGCCTGTAGCGCAGAGGCGGGCGCAGGGGTGAGCGCGTCGGAAGGCCCGCGCTGCCCCGCCTGCGGGACGAACAACCCGCCCGGGTCACGGTTCTGTAACTGGTGCGGTCGCGCCCTCCAGGCCGGGGACGACGCCGGCGCGGGCATGCGTCGGCAGGGACCCGTCGCGGAACGCCGCAAGCTGGTCACGGTCCTCTTCGTGGACCTGGTCGGCTCGACCGCGCTCGGTGAGCGGGTCGACCCGGAAACGGTGCGGGCCATTCTGGGCCGCTACTTCGAGCTGGTGCGGGCCGCCGTCGAGCACCACGGCGGCACCATCGAGAAGTTCATCGGCGACGCGGCGATGGCCGTCTTCGGCGTGCCCGAGGTGCACGAGGACGACGCGCTTCGGGCGGTCCGCGCT
>DATHCS010000273.1:0-4789 GCA_035319405.1 Candidatus Dormiibacterota bacterium
CATCTGGCTTCTGCACCCGCAGGATCACATCGGCTTGCGCGTAGAACGCGTCGGCGGGCAGGACCCGCGCGCCGGCCGCGGCGTAGGCGGAATCGGGGATGAGCGCGCCGGCGCCCGCGCCGGACTCGACGATTACCTCGAGGCCGGCGCCCGTCAGGCGGGCGATGGCCTCGGGGACCAGGGCGACGCGCCGCTCGCCAGGCGCCGTCTCCCTGGCGACACCAACCTTCATGCGGGAACCCCACGGGTGCTGGGCAGTTCAGGGACAGTCGCCACAGGATACCCGGCGCGACCGCCTGATGGGGCCAGGCCAGACTGGGTGGAGGACCGTCCCGCGCCAGGCCATCCGGATCGGCCGCGGCTGCCCTGCGGCCGCGTGTAAGCTGGGCCCGTGGAACTTGGGCTGATCGGGCTGGGGCGCATGGGCGCCAACATGTCGCGCCGCCTGGTCCGCGGCGGGCACCACGTGATCGGCTACGCACGCCACGCCGAGACGGTCGAGGGTCTGGTCGTCGACGGCGCGCTCAGCGACGGAGCGGCCTCGCTGGCCGACCTGCTTCACAAGCTGGCGCCGCCGCGCAGCGTGTGGCTGATGGTGCCGGCCGCGGCCGTGGACGACACCCTTGCCCAGCTGGTCCCGCTCCTCTCGGCCGGCGACATCGTGGTGGACGGCGGCAACTCGCATCCCGCGGACGACATCCGCCGTGCCCGCGACCTTGCCGGCCACGGCCTGCGCTACCTCGACTGCGGCACCAGCGGGGGCGTGTGGGGCCTGGCCCGTGGCTACTGCCTGATGATCGGCGGCCCGGACGATGCGGTGGCGCACCTGCGGCCCATCTTCGAGACGCTGGCGCCCGGGATCGACGCCGCGCCCCGCACGGACGGACGAGCCAACCGCCCCGGTACCGCGGAGGTGGGCTTCCTCCACTGCGGCCCGAGCGGGGCTGGGCACTTCGTGAAGATGGTCCACAACGGCATCGAGTACGGGATCATGGCCGCCTACGCCGAGGGACTCGACATCCTGAAGCACGCCGGGGCCGGGCAGGCCGGCCGGACCGTGGATGCCGAGACCAGCCCCCTGCGCGACCCCGAGCTCTACCGCTACGACTTCGACCTCGCCGACGTCACCGAGCTATGGCGGCGCGGCAGCGTCGTCGCCTCGTGGCTGCTCGACCTGACCGCCCATGCCCTGCTGGCCGACCCCGGCCTGGAAGGCTTCGCCGGCCGCGTCTCTGACTCGGGCGAGGGGCGCTGGACGGTCCAGGCAGCGGTGGACACGTCGGTGCCCGCGCACGTGCTCACGGCAGCCCTCTTCGAGCGCTTCAACTCGCGCGGCGAAGCGGACTTCGCCGACCGGGTCCTCTCGGCGATGCGCTTCGAGTTCGGAGGCCACGCCGAGAAGGCGGAGTAGCGCGGCCTGCCTCAGCCCACCGAACAGGCGGCGCGCAGCACACCCAGGTTCGTGGCGACCGGGGCGCGCCCGTTGTAGACGGCCGTGCCGGCGACGGCGATCGTCGCGCCGGCGTCCTGGGCCGACTTGATCGTGGCGGCATGGACGCCGCCGTCGACCTCGATCGCCACGCGCTCGCCCAGTCCGCGCGCCTCGAGCAGGCCGCGGAGCCGGCGCACCTTGTCCAGCGTGGCGGGGATGAGTTCCTGGCCGCCGAAGCCGGGCTCGACGGTCATCACCAGCGCCAGGTCCAGGTCGCCCAGCACCTCCTCGATGGCCGCGAGCGGGGTGGCCGGGTTGAGCGCCGCCCCTGCCTCGCACCCCAGCTCACGGATGCGCTGCAGGGAGCGGTAGAGGTGTGGAGCGGCCTCGACGTGGACGGTGATGATCGCCGCGCCGGCCGCGGAGAACGGCTCCAGCCAGGCGTCGGGCTCGACGATCATGAGGTGCGTCTCGAGCCGCGCCCCGAACTCGTCGGCCAGCGGGCGCAGCGACGCCACCAGGTCCGGGCCCCAGGTGATGTTGGGCACGAACCGCCCGTCCATGACGTCGACGTGCAGCCGGGAGATGCCCGCCTCGAAGGTGGCGCGCACCTGGTCGGCCAGGTGCCCGTAGTCGGCGTTGAGGATCGAGGGCGCGATCTCGATCATCCGCCGCTGCTCCCGACCGCGCGGCTGCGGTGGTCGACGCCGTTCGGGCCGCCGACGATCAGGTCCGTGGCCAGCCCGACGAACAGCCCGTGCTCGACGATGCCGGCCCGCGCCGCAAGCAGCGAGGCCAGCTCGTCGGGCCGTTCGATGGGGCCGAAGGCGCAGTCGAGCAGCAGGTTGCCCTGGTCGGTGTGGAACGGCCGACCGTCCTGCTCGCGGCGCAGCTCGACCCTCGCTCCGAGCCCCTCGAGGAAGGCTCGCTGGGCCGTCCAGCCGAAGGCCGCGACCTCGACCGGCAGCGTGTGCCGCGTGCCGAGGCGGGGCGACAGCTTGGAGGCATCGACCACGATCACCTCGCGTCGGCTGGCCTGGGCCACGATCTTCTCGCGCAGCAGCGCCCCGCCGCCACCCTTGATCAGGCGCAGCTCCGGATCGACTTCGTCGGCGCCGTCGATGGTCACGTCCAGCACGGGATGCTGCTCCAGTGACGTCAGCGGGATGCCCAGCTGTCGCGCCTCGTCGGCGACGACCTCGGCACAGGGCACACCCAGGACGTCGTGCAGACGGCCGTCACGGAGGCGCTGCGCCAGCAGCTCGAGCGCCACGAGCGCCGTGGTGCCACCGCCGAGACCGATGACCATGCCAGGGGTCACCAGCTCGACCGCCCGCTCGGCGGCGAGCCGCTTGTACGCCACGCGCCGGTCGGCGCGGGGTTCCGCGGTCGCGCTGGGCTCGAGCGGCTCGGACGAGGCGTCCTGCTTGGCGGCCGGCACGCCGACAGGATAGCGGCCGATCCGGAGAGGGCGAGCGGAGCGGCGCGGTGGCGACGGCCGGGAACGCCGCACCAACTCGCGGCCGCTAGACTCGCGCCATGGCGCATCCGCGCTTCGAGGCGCTCAACCTCATCAGCGATCCGATCCACGGATACCTGGAGCTCACCAAGCGCCTCTCGTCCTCCCAGAGCCAGCAGCTGGACCTGCTGCCGGAGGCGGTGGCCGAGGAAGACCTGCTCGACACGCCGTGGATGCAGCGGCTGCGCCGCATCAGCCAACTGCAGAGCGCCCGCTGGGTCTTCCCCACCGCCGAGCACAGCCGCTTCACGCACGGCCTGGGGGTGATGCACGAGGCCGGCCTGTGGGGCCGTGCGCTCTACCCCACGCTGCGCGAGACGCTCCTGGCCGACACCCTGGCCGAGGGCGAGGCCTCCGAGCATCCCATCCCGTCCGAAGGCCTGGTGGTCGAGACGCTGCGCGTCGCCGGCCTGCTGCACGACGTCGGCCACGGCCCCTTCGCCCACTTCTTCGACGACCACGTGCTGGCCCGTTTCCCGGCTCCGGCCCACCCTAGCCGCGACCCGGCCAAGCGGCTCTCGCACGAGGACCTCGGGCAGGCCATCGTGGAGCGCGAGCTGGCGGACCTCATCGGGGGCCTCCGCCGCGCGCCGTCGTCAGAACCGTCCGTCGGCGCCTTCGCCGAGGGAGAAGCCATCGAACCGGGCTGGATCAGCTTCCTGATCAGCAAGCCACCACTGGCCGACCCGGCGATGCCGCTGTGGGTGCGCCGCCTGCAGCCCCTCTTCAGCGGCGTCTTCACCGTGGACAACCTCGACTACGTGCGACGTGACGCCTATCTGACCGGCGTGGCCACGGGTCCCATCGACGCCGACCGGCTGCGCCGCTACGCGTTCATCACGCCGCGCGGCCTCGCCCTCTACGAGCCCGGCCTGGGAGCGCTGGAGATGTTCCTCACGGCGCGTCTCTTCCTGTACAACACCATCTATTTCCACCGCACCGTGCGGGCCATCGACCTCGACCTGGCAGAGGTCTTCGCCCCGTCGATCGCGGCCCTCTTCGGCGAGCACGATCCGCTCGAGGCGCTGAGCGCCTACGCCGACCTGGACGAGTACGCGCTGCTGCACCAGGCGTCCCGCTGGGCCCGCGGCGAGGAGCTGGCCCAGGCACCACGGGCGGGGGATGGCCGCGTGACGCCGCAGGTCGGAGGGCTGTGGCGCGGGATCCTGCTGCGGCAACCGACCTGGCGCGTGGTGCGAGAGGTGCGACGCGATTCGCGCGGCGGCCACGATCGAGCCAGCGTCGAGGCCGAGCTGCGGGCCGCCCTCGGCGGCGAGGCCGACCGAGCGGACGTCCGCCTGGACCTCGCGGAGGCAGACGCACGGCCGCAGAACCCGCTCGCCGCGGCCGGCCAGTTGATCATCGCCCGCCGTGACGGGACCCTGGACCCCACCGGGCTCGGAGAGCTGCTCGAACGGCTGCCCGCCGTCGTCGTCGTGGGTCGGGCCTACCGGCGGGCATCGACGATCGCCTGAGGGGGACGCAGCCGTGCCCGACGCGCCCGATCCCGCTCCGTTCATCGCCGAGCTGGGGGCCGCGCTGCCCGGCCTGCACGTCCTGACCGAGCCGAACGACACGGAGGCATACCGCTTCGACGAGACGGAGTACCTCCACCCCGGGCGACCGATCGGGGTGGCCTTCCCTGAGTCGACGAACGACGTCGCCACGATCGTTCGGCTCGCCGCGGCCCGGGGCGTCCCCGTCGTTCCGCGCGGGGCGGGTACGGGCCTCTCGGGCGGGGCGACGGCTGTGGACGGCGCGCTGACGATCGTGCTGACGCGCATGGACCGCATCCTGGAGATCGATCGTCGCAACCTGCTGGCCGTGGTGCAGCCGGG
>DATHCS010000274.1:0-15351 GCA_035319405.1 Candidatus Dormiibacterota bacterium
GGCGATGGAGCTGATCCTGACCGGGCGCACGCTCGGTGCGCGCGAGGCGGAGGCGCGAGGGCTTGTCAGCCGTGTCGTGGCGCGGGAGGAGACCCTCCCGGCGGCGCTGGCGCTGGCCACCGAGATCGCGAGCCTGCCCCCGCTCGCCGTGCGCGCCGCGAAGGAGGCCGTCAACCGCGCCTTCGAGCTGTCGCTCGAGGCGGGACTCGAGTTCGAACGACGCACCTTCTTCCTGCTCTTTGCCAGCGAGGACCAGCGCGAGGGCATGCGCGCCTTCCTGGAGAAGCGCGCGCCGGTGTGGAAGGGGCGCTGACGAGGGAGTACGCTTCGCCCCGCGGACAGCGGCACTGCCCGCGGCCGGCGGCTCGGAGGGAGCAAGCGTGGCGGATGTTTGGGCGGCGACGCGCGAGGGGGTCTTCCCGGTGTTGCTGCCGCCGGGTACCCAGGGGGAGGCCGCGGAGCGCCCGCACGACTGGGCGACCGAGGGCATCCAGGCCCACGCCCAGCCGTTGGTCACCGAGGGCCCCTGCGGCCTGATCGTCGGCTTCACGCTCGAGGGCAGCGGCTTCGAGGTGCTCGTCAACGCCGAACACCTCCATGCCTGGGGCATCGACGCGGTGGAGCTGGCCACGACGGCCGGTCGCAACCTCGCCGCGTGGTCGGCCAAGGCCCCCTGGACCGACGAGATGTCCGGCTCGCGGCGCCTGGTCAGCTCGGAGACCGGCGACGGGCACGACGCGGCCCGCATCATCCTGCCCGAGGTCAAGGTCCAGCTCCTGGGCCGGCTCGCCGCCGATGCCCCGCCAGGTACGCGGGTGCTGGTGGGGCTGCCGGACCGCGACCTGCTCGTGGCGGGGGCACTGCGGCCGGACGATGCCGAGTTCGCGGCGCTGCTGCACGACTTCGTGATCGAGCACTCCGCGGCGGCGGACCAGCCCATCGATCGCCGGCTCTTCGAGCTGCGCGAGGGCGAACTCGTGGAGTTCGCGGGCTAGCGGGAGGATGGCCGAGACGAGCCTGCGCTCGGAGCAGCTCGACGGGATCCTCACCCTCACAATGGCCCGTCCGGAGGCGCTCAACGCGCTGGATCGCGCCCTGAAGACGGACCTGCTGGGCGCCTTCCGCGGCGCGGCGCGCGACGCCGCTGTCCGGGCGGTCGTCCTGACCGGTGATGGGCGGGCCTTCTGCGCCGGGCAGGACCTGCGTGAGGCGGGCGTGAGCGGAGCGGCCATCGGGCGCGAGATCCGCGAGCGCTACGTGCCGCTGGTCCTGGCCATCGCCCGGCTCGAGAAGCCGGTGGTTGCCGCGGTGAACGGCGTGGCGGCGGGCGCCGGGCTCGCCCTGGCGCTCGCCTGCGACGTGCGGCTCGCCTCGTCGGCGGCCAGCTTCGCGTGCGCGTTCGGCCGGGTCGGCCTCGTGCCGGACAGCGGCGTCTCGTGGTTCCTGCCGCGACTGGTCGGTCCGGCCTGGGCTGCCGAGCTGGTTCTTGGCGGCGAATCGCTGGAGGCCGAGGCGGCCGCGCGCATCGGCCTCGTGCAGCGCGTCGTTCCCCCGGACGAGCTGCTACCCGAAGCGCACGCGCTCGCCTTCCGCTTCGCCCAGGGCGCCCCGCTGGCGGCGGGCCTCGCCAAGCGCGCCCTGGCGGCCGCCCAGGAGAGCAGCCTCGAAGCAGCCCTGGAATACGAGGCGCAGCTGCAGTCGGTGGCAGGCCGCAGCGCGGATCATGCAGAGGGCCGAGCCGCCTTCCTGGAGAAGCGCCCGCCCCGCTTCCGGGGCGCGTGACCCCTCCCGAGCCACCGCAGCGCGTCGGGGTGGTGGGTGCAGGCACCATGGGCGCGGGCATCGCGCAGGTGTGCCTCGCCGGAGGACACGACGTGTTGCTCTACGACGTCGAGCCGGGAGCCGTAGAACGCGGCCGGGCCCGCATCGAGGACGGCCTGCGCCGGTCGGTGGCACGAGGACGGATGGCCGAGTCCGAGCGAGCCGCCGCCCTCGCTCGATTGGGCGCGGCGGCCTCGCTGGCGGACCTTGCCGCCGCGTCCGACCTCGTCATCGAGGCCGCCCTGGAGGACCTGGCGCTGAAGCGGACGATCTTCCGCGAGCTCGACGCGGCGGCCCGTCCGGATGTGCCGCTGGCCAGCAACACGAGCGCCCTGTCGATCGATGCGATCGCCGAGGCGACGACCCGGCCGGAGCGGGTGCTGGGCCTGCACTTCTTCAATCCGGCGCCACTGATGGCCCTCGTCGAGGTGGTCGCCGGCACCCGGACGAGCGCCGTGGCCATGCGCGTCGGGAGCGACTTCGTGGCGGCGATGGGCAAGACGCCCGTCGCCTGCGGCGATGCGCCGGGCTTCATCGTCAATCGCGTCAACCGCCCCTTCACGCTCGAGGCGCTGCGCATGATCGAGGCCGGCGAGGGCACCGTGGGGCTGGTCGACGCGGCGGTACAGGCAGGCGGCTACCCGATGGGCCCCTTCGCCCTGATGGACCTCGTCGGCATCGACGTCAACCTGGCCGTGGCCGATGCGTTGTGGCGCGCCTTCGACGAGGCGACGCGCTTCCGCCCGTCGCCCATCCAGCGCGCGCTCGTCCGGGCAGGACGTCTGGGACGCAAGAGCGGTCGCGGCTTCTACCGCTACGACGCCGCCGGCGGCATGACCGGCATCGCCCCGCTGCCGACGGGCCTGACGGCCGCCGCCGTGAGCGCGATCCCGAGCGAGGAGATCGTGCCCCGCCTCGAGCTGGCCGTCATCAACGAGGCCTACCACGCGGCCGGCGAGGGCGTGGCCGACCCGCGCGACATCGACCTTGCGATGCGCCTCGGGGCGGGCCATCCGTACGGCCCGTTCGAGCGAGCGCGGGCCCTCGGCCTCGGCACGGTGGTGCGTGGCCTGCGGCGCTTCGAGGAGCGCTACGGGGAGCGGTACCGGGTGGCGCACGCGCTCTGGCAGATCGCCGCGATCTGAATCCCGCCGCGCCGACCCGACACCAGTCCGGCGGCCGAGCGACCCGCTCGAACGGGCTGCTCGGCCGTATGGGTTCTCGGCGCGCAGGGGGTATCGTGAGCCGCGATGTCCACGCTCTTCGCGGAGCGCGCGGCGCGGCGCGTCGCGAATCCGGCGGCCCAGCTCATCCTGGCGGGTGCCCCACTGGGGATGGTGGGGCTGGCCGTCCTCGAGCCGAACGCCCGCTGGCCCGCGCTGGCGATCATCGGCATCGGCTTCGCCCTGCTCTACCAGCGTGCCGAGCTGACGGCCTGGCTGTGGGCCGCGGTGCTGCCGCTCTCGGTGCGCCTCGTCTTCGCCCAGGCCGTGCCCGAGGTGAGCACCCCGGAGGGCCTCGCCTCGTGCGGGGACCTCCTCTCACCGGTGGCGGTGCGCCGGCTGGCGGAGGCGACGCTGGTGCTGTCCACCCTCGGACTGCTGGCGGGCCTGCTGGGGGCCGACCGGGCGAGCCTCGCGCTCCGCTGGCCGTCGCGCCCCGTGGTCGCCCTGGCGATCGTCACGCCCGTGGTGGCCGTGCCGCTGGCGCTGCTCGTCGGTCCGACGCTTGCTCGGCCCTTCTTCGGTGAGTACCGCCTGGAACTGACGCTGCCGCTCGCGGTCGCCCCAGCGTTCCTGCTGGCGCTGGCCAACGGGGCGCTCGAAGAGGTGCTCTACCGCGGCGCCATCCTGGGCTGGGGCAGCCGCGTGATCGGCCCCGGTGCCGCGCTGGTGGCCCAGGCGGTGCTCTTCGGCATGGCCCACGGCGGGAGTGCCTTCGTCGATCCGCTGGGCGTCGTGCCGGTGATGCTGGTCATCGGGACGGCCGGGCTGCTGGCCGGCGTGATCGTCCAGCGCACCGGCTCGCTCCTGCTGCCCATCGCGGTCCACGTGGCACTCGACGTGCCGCTCTACTACTCGCTCGCCTGCCGGCTGCCGAGCTGAGGCGAGCCGCGCCCTACAATCGACCCATGGCCCGATCCCTCGTTCGTCCACTCCGCGAAGCCTGGATCGTGAGCGCGGTGCGCACGCCCGTCGGTCGCTACGGAGGCGCCCTGCGCAGCGTGCGGCCGGATGACCTGGCAGCGCTGGCGATCCGCGCCGCCGTGGAGCGGGCGGGCATCCCACCCGATCGCATCGAGGACGTCGTGCTGGGGTGCGCCAACCAGGCCGGGGAGGACAACCGCAACGTGGCGCGCATGGCGGGCCTGCTGGCCGGCCTCCCCATCGAGGCCGGCGGGCAGACCGTCAACCGGCTCTGCGGCTCGGGCCTGCAGGCCATCAACAGCGCGGCCCACGCGATCATGGTCGGCGACGGGGACGCCTTCGTGGCGGGGGGCGTGGAGTCGATGACGCGGGCGCCCTACGCCATGCTGAAGCCCGAGGCGCCGTACGAGCGCGGGGAGCACCAGCTGGTCGATACGACCCTCGGCTGGCGGTTCATCAACCCTCGGCTGGCGGCGCTCCACCACCCCTACTCGATGGGCGAGACCGGCGAGAACGTGGCCGAGCGCTACCACGTCAGCCGCGAGGACCAGGACGCCTTCGCGCTGCTCAGCCATCAGCGGGCCGTGGCTGCCATCGACAGCGGCCGGTTCAGCGAGCAGCTGGTGCCGGTCAGCGTGCCCCAACCGAAGGGCGAGCCGGTCGTCGTCGACCGCGACGAGCACCCCCGCCCCGACACCTCGCCGGAGGCGCTGGCCCGGCTGCGACCGGCCTTCCGCGAGGGCGGCTCGGTCACCGCCGGCAACTCGTCCGGCATCAACGACGGTGCGAGCGCGACGGTGCTGGTGGAGGCCGGCCTGGGCCGCGAGCTCGGCCTGCATCCCATGGCCCGCGTGGTGGCCACGGCCGTGGCCGGGGTGGATCCCGCCGTGATGGGCCTGGGACCGGTGCCGGCCACCCGCAAGGCCCTCGAACGGGCCGGCCTGACGGTCGCCGACCTGGACCTGGTGGAGCTCAACGAGGCGTTCGCCAGCCAGTCGCTCGAGTGCGTGCGCGAGCTCGGCCTCGATCTCGAGCGCGTCAACGTCAACGGCGGGGCCATCGCGCTCGGCCACCCACTGGGCATGAGCGGTGCGCGCCTGATGACGATGCTGGTCCACGAGCTGGCCGCGCGCGGTGGGCGCTTCGGCCTGGCGACCATGTGCATCGGCGTCGGCCAGGGCATCGCCACGATCGTGGAGCGCACCGATGGCTGAGCGGACGGCCGAAGGCGGCGCTGGGGGCGCGGCGCGCATCACGCTCGGCCCTCGGGCGCTGCTGGCGCTCGCGATGGGCCTCGCCGTGGCCGCGGGTCTCCTGCGGGCACGACGGCGGCGCGGTGCCGATCGTCCGGGCCGGCCGGTCTCGGCCGCCGAGTCGGTGGTCGCCGTGGCGCGCGACCCGGCCGAGGTGGTCGCCGACCTCACTCCGCCTCGTCGGCGGAAGCGGGCGAAGGCAGGGCACACCGCCTGAGCCGGGCGCCTGGCGCGTCCGGGGCCGGCGCGGTCGACCGACGAGGGGCTTGACTCTCGGGTAGGTCGAGACCCCACGATGGACCGATGCCGGAACACTCGGAGCTGCTCTCGATCGGTCGCTTCGCCCGCCTCAGCGGGCTCAGCGTCGGTGCCCTGCGCCACTACGACGAGCTGGATCTCCTGCGCCCGGCGGCCGTGGATCCGGGCAGTGGCTACCGGCGCTACCGGCCGGATCAACTCCAAGCGGCGCGGACCATCGCCCGCCTTCGCGAGCTCGAAGTCCCGCTCGAGGAGATCCGGCTCGTGCTCGCCGAGGACGATCCCGCCGCCGGGGCCCGACGCCTCGCGGCGCACCGGGCTCGGGTCGAGGCCCGCACGTACCGACTCCAGCGCGTCCTCCACCACGTCACCCAGCTGGCCACCGGAAAGGAGCCCCTCGTGTCCCGTCCGCCCGGTCCCCCCGAGCTCGACCTCGCCACCCGCCGCGCCCTGGCCGTGGGCCTCTTCAACCACGTCTGGACGCTGCTGGAGCTGCCGCAGCGGACGCCCGCCCAGGACGACGAGATGCTCCATGCGGCCCACGCATCGCGCTACCACTGGGGCGAGGTCGGCGAGGCGGTCAACCTGGCGCGCGGCGAATGGCAGTGCTCACGCGTCTACGCGGTGCTGGGCCGGGCCGAGCCGGCGCTCCACCACGCGAGGCGCTGCGTCGAGCTGAACCTCGCCAACGACGCCCGCGACGACTGGGACCTGGCCTCGGCCTACGAAGCCATGGCGCGTGCCTCGGCGGTCGCCCGCGACGCCGCGGCCTGTGCGGAGTGGCGTGCCCGCGCCGAGGCGGAGCTGGCCAGCGTGCGCGACCCCGAGGATCGCCAGATCGTGGAGCAGGACCTCGCGACGCTGCCGACGTGACCGCGCTGCGCGCGCGGGGAACGCGTCGCGACGGTCAGGCGGGATAGGAGACGAGGTAGAGCAGCGCGGCGACCACGAGGGCCACGGCGACGCCGAGGGCGGCGGCGCCCCAGGCCCGCCAGTCGAGCGGGCCGAGTGGCTCGTCCTCGTGGTGGGCGTCGTGGTGGTCATCGCCGTGCCCGCCCTCGCCGGCCATGCCGTGAGCCTCGTGCCCTGCGCCCGGCTCCCCTTGGTCGGCCGCCCCGAGGTGCACGTCGGGAGGCTCGTCCGCCGCGGTCGAGGCGGTGAGGGCGGCGCGGGTCTCCTCCCCGCCCGCGGGTGCGTCCCGCTCAGCCACCGAGCAGGCTCTCGTCGACGACCTGGTCCACGGTCACCGTGCCTGCGACCGGATGATCGGGCAGGCCCGACATGAAGGCGATGGAGCGCGCCCAGCCGTCGCGATCGATGGCGCCCAGTCCATGCGCCTGAGTGTAGGCGCTCTGCCACGTGGCGATGGTGGCGGCCAGCACGGCCTGCTGGGTGGCGGGATCCTTGGCCAGCTCGGGCACGGCGGCCGAGGCCGCCGCATAGCCGGCCGCCGGATCGGCCACGATGTCGCCCATGGCGTGCAGCGTGGCCGCCACGAAGCGCGCGAGCGCACTGCGCTTCTCGCTCAGGCCCTTCGTACTCACGATGAGGCCCGGTCCGGGCAGGGGCGCAATCTGGTCGACGTGGATGACGCTCGCCGGCGTGCCGCTCAGCTCCATCTGCACCGGCTCGTTGTTGGTGTAACCGGTGGCCGCATCGACGGCGCCCTGCTGCAGGGCCACGCCCTGGCCGTAGTCGGGGTAGAGCACCAGGTCCACGTCTGCGGTGGACAGGCCGGCCGAGCCGAGCAGGGCCTGCAGCATGATCCAGCTGCTGCCGTAGCGTCCAGGCGTCCCGATGCGCCGGCCCTTCAGGTCGGCGGCCGACGCGATCCCGCTGCTGGCCTTGGCGAAGACGATGTTGGGGAACGTGCCGTAGACCGTGGCCACGTACCTCAGGGGCACCCCCTGGGCAACGGCCGGGATCACGCTCGTGCCGTCGGACAGGCCCACGTCGATGGTGCCCTGCCCCAGCAGCGTGACGACGTCGACGTCGGTCTGGTAGTCGAAGCTGACGTCGAGGCCCGCCGCCGCGTAGTAGCCCTTCTGCTGCGCCAGGTAGAACTGGGCGAACTGGACGCTGGGGATGTAGCCCAGCCCCACCACCAGCTTGGTGGCCGTGGCCGTGGTCGGAGCCGAGCCGCTGCCCGTGCAGGCGGCCAGCACGAGCACGGCGGTGGCGATGGCGGTCAGGCGGACCGGCGGGCGGACCCGCGACGATGGGGTCAATTCGGACCTCCCTGTCCGGGCGGCTTCATCCCCGCGGCCCGACGAGGCGCCGCTCGACGGCCACCGTGACGAGGTACAGGCACACGCCGATGAGCGCGATGGTGAGCAGCGTGGCGAAGAGCAGCGGCGTGTCGAACAGGCTGCCACGCGCGAGGTTGATGAGCACCCCCAGGCCGCGTTCGCCGCCCGCCCACTCGCCGATGATCGCGCCGATGACCGCCAGCGTGACGCCGACCCGGATGCCGCCCAGGATGGCCGGCAGGGCGGCCGGAACCTCGACGCGCAGCAGCAGCTGGCGCCGCGTGGCGCGGAATGCGCGCGCCATCTCGAGCAGCCGCCGATCCACCCCCCGGATACCCACCATCGTGGCGATGGCCACCGGGAAGAAGACGATCAGGGCGCAGATGACGACCTTGCTCAGGAGGCCCGTCCCGAACCACAGGGCGATGAGCGGCGCCAGGGCGAGGATCGGGGTCGCCTGGGCCGCGACCAGGTAGGGCGACAGGACCCGCTCGGCGAAGCGCGAGCGGGCGAGCAGGATGCCGACCGCGACGGCGCTCGTGGCGCCGACCAGGAAGCCCAGCGCGATCTCGGTGAGGGTCGTGGCCGCGTGGGGCCACATCGTGCCGTCGGTCCAGGCCGTCCAGAAGCGGCCCGCCACCACCTCGGGGGCGGGCAGGATGAAGGTCGGATAGCCCTCCACCACGACGAGCGCCTTCCAGGCCGCCACGAAGAGCAGCGCGCCGAGCAGCACCGGCATGGCGTCGCGCAGGCGTCGCCCCGGCCGGGCGCGGGCCGTGGCGGCGCCCTCGGAGCCGCGAGCGACGGCGGTCGGCGGGGCACTCACGAGCGATCCTCCCGCCCGAAGGGATCGAACCAGGCGGGGACGCCCAGCTCGGCGATCGGGTCGCCCGCGGGGAAGGCCCCGGGCGGGCCCTCCGGGGCGGTCTCCGGCAGGCCCCAGGCCTCGGCTGCGACGGGTTCGTCGGCGGCGCCGGCGAGGTGGCTGCGGATGCGCTGCGCGAGGCGGGCTGCGGCCGCGCTGTCGAGCGTGCTGCGGCGTCTCGGGCGCGGGAGGGAGACGGGGATGTCGGCCACGACCCGCCCCGGTCGCGGCGAAAGCACGAGCACGCGGTCGGCGAGGAAGACCGCCTCGGAGATGCTGTGCGTGACCAGCAGGATGGTGGTGGCCGTGCGCTCCCAGATGCGCAGCAGCTCGCTCCCGAAGCGCTCGCGCGTGAGCGCGTCGAGGGCACTGAAGGGCTCGTCGAGAAGGAGCACGCTCGGCTCCAGGGCCAGGGCCCGCGCGATCGCCACGCGCTGGCGCATCCCGCCGGAGAGCTCGTGCGGGCGGGCCCCGCCGAAGCCCTCCAGACCTACCAGCTCGAGGAGCTCGCCCGCCCGCGCGCCGCGCTCCGCGCCGGGTCGGCCCGCGAGCAGCAAGGGGAAGGCCACGTTGTCGAGGGCACTGGTCCAGGGCAACAGGCGCGGCTCCTGGAACACGAAGCCCACGCGGGGGTCCGGGCCGCTCACCCGTTCCCCTGCCACCTCGACCGCGCCTCGGTCGGGCCGCAGCAGCCCGCCGATGACGCGTAGCAGCGTGCTCTTGCCGCACCCGTTGGGGCCGACGAGCGCCGTCACCTGGCGTGGCGGGACATCGAAGCTGATGCCGTCGAGGGCCACCAGCGCAGGCGCGCCCGCACCGCTGAAGCTGCGCGCGACGTCACGCAGGCGGATGGCGCTGCCACGGTCCTGATCGATGGTCGAGGGAAGCGGAGCGATGCTGGTGATCGGGGCCCTCTCTGCCGGCCGCTGGCCGGCCTGGCGCCCGACGACGCCGTCGGGCGTGGATGGGCTCGTCGGCGGGGCATTCGGTCGAGGGCGTGCTGACCCGGCTGTGATGGCCCGCCGCCGCTGCAGCGCCTGCATCGAGCGAGCGGTGCCCATCGGGCCGCATCCGACCTGGCCTTCTTCCGTCCGGACTGTGACCGTCGGCTCCCTGTGAGGGCATCCACCGCCGCCGCGGATCGACACGGACGACGGGTCGTGGGCTGGCGGCCGCGCGGCTGGCGCCGCGCTCCGCCGACCACCGGTCGGGGATTTCACCCAACCCCGAAGGCGAGGCTATGCGTGATGTACCCCGAGTGTACCGCGCCATGGGAAGCAGGCCGGATCACGGGCCTTGCGTACACTCGCGGGCATGGCGCTGACGCTCGTACTGACCCGCCACGGCCTGACCGATCGCTCGCGGCCGGAGCAGCACCTCGGGCAACACATCGACATCGGGCTGAACGCGGCCGGGCGCGAACAGGCCGGCCGGCTGGCGGGCCGCCTCGACGGGGTGGCCTTCGCGCGGGTGGTCTCGAGCCCGTCGTGGCGCGCGCTCGAGACGGCGCGCCTCGTGGCACCCGGACGCGAGATCGAGACCGACGGGCGGCTCCTCGAGCTGGACTATGGCAGCTGGGAGGGCCTCACCTACGAGCAGGTCTTCGCCCGCGATGGCCACGCGCGCACGCTCTGGGAGGCCGACCCGGCCGGCCTCGCCTGCCCCGGCGGGGAGAGCGGCAACGAGGTCGCCGCTCGTGTGCGCAGCTTCCTCGAGGAGGAGGTCCTCGGAGGGGGCGTCGCGGGCAAGGCGGGGGAGCGGCGCGTGCTGGTGGTGAGCCACAGCTCGACCGAGCGCATCCTGCTGTGCGTCGCCCTGGGCGTGGCCGTGCGCGACTTCCGGCGTCGCTTCGTCCAGGATCCGCTCAACCTGACGGTCGTGCGGTTCGCCGGCCCGCTGGGCTCGGGCGGTCAGGCTCTCGTCATCAACGACACCAGCCATCTGCAGGACACGACGGGTCTGCCCTGGTCCTATCCTGCGTCCCCATGAGCCAGTCCGAAACGGTCGTCATCACGGGCCACGACCTGACCCTCGAGGCGGTCGAGGCCGTGGCGCGACGCGGCGCCCGGGTGACGCTCCATGTGCAGGCGCGCGAGCGCATGGAGGCCAGCCAGGCCGAGATCGCGCGACTCGTCGCTTCCGGCGAGGCGGTCTACGGCGTGTCGACGGGCTTCGGCGACATGGCGACTCGGCGCATCGACCCGAGCGACGCCAATCGCCTGCAGCGCAACCTCCTGGTGAGCCACGCGGGCGGCGTGGGCCCGCGTTTCGACCGCGCGGTGGTGCGCGCCATGCTGCTCCTGCGGGCCAACACGCTCGCCCTGGGCTACAGCGGCTGCCGGCCGCTGCTGGTGGAACGCCTCATCGAGCTGCTGAATCGCGGGCTCCACCCGGCCGTACCCGAGCAGGGCAGCGTGGGCGCGTCGGGCGACCTGGCGCCGTTGGCGCACCTCGCGCTGCCGCTCATCGGGCTCGGCGAACTCGAGCGCGACGGAACCTGGCGCACGGCCGCCGAGGCCCTCGCCGATGCCGGCCTGGCACCGCTGGAGCTGGAAGCCAAGGAAGGCCTGGCGCTGCTCAACGGCACGCAGATGATGAGTGCGGTGGGCGCCCTGGCCGTGCTCGACGCGTGGCGTCTGTGCGGCACCGCCAGCGTCGTCGCCGCGATGTCGCTGGAGGCACTGCTGGGGACCGACGTCGCCTTCGCCGCCGCGTACCACGAAGCCCGGCCGCACCCCGGCCAACGTCGCGTGGCGGCGGAGCTGCGGCACCTGCTGCGCGACTCGCAGCTCCAGCGCAGCCATCACGGCGAGGCGCACAAGGTGCAAGACCCCTACTCACTGCGCTGCGTGCCCCAGGTGCACGGTGCCAGCCGGGACGCCCTCGCATATGCGCGCGGCGTGCTCGAGGTGGAGATCGACAGCGCCACCGACAACCCGCTGGTCTTCCCCGCCGGCGCCGGCCCGGACGCCGATCCCGCGGCGCTCGCGACTGCCGGCGGTCACGTCATCTCCGGGGGCAACTTCCACGGGCAGCCGATCGCCCTCGCGCTCGACTTCGCCGCGCTGGCGATCGCCGAGCTGGCCTCGATCAGCGAGCGCCGCATCGCCCAGCTGGTGGACGGGCGCCTCTCGGGGCTGCCGCCATTCCTGGTGCGCGACGCCGGCCTGAACAGCGGCCTGATGCTGCTGCAGTACACCGCGGCGGCCCTCGTGTCCGAGAACAAGACGCTCGTCCATCCCGCCTCCGCTGACTCGATCCCCACCTCGGCCAACCAGGAGGACCACGTTTCGATGGGCTCGATCGCGGCGCGCCACTGCCGGGACGTGCTCCACAACGCGCAGCGCGTGCTGGCATTGGAGCTGCTCTGCGCCGGCCAGGGACTCGACTTCCGCCTCGAGAGCGGGCCGCAGCCGGGCGCCGGCGTGCTCGCCGCGCACGAGCGGCTGCGGCGTCACGTCGCCCACCTCGATGCCGATCGCGAGCCAGGGCCGGATATCGGCGCCGCCCTGGAGCTCGTCGCGGGCGGCGCCTTGCTGGATCTCCTGCCCGCCTGAGACTCACCCCAACTGGACGCGTCTGCGCACCACCGCACCGAATTTCGCGCTTGCGCGGGCGGATTTGTTCGCTACAGTCTGTCGCGATGCCCCCGGCGCGGAGCTGTCGGGGTTCGGAAGGAGTGGTCTATGACGACATCAACGCGGCCCACCGGGATCACGATCCTGGCAGCCCTGGCGGCGATCGGCGGGGTCCTTGACCTGCTCGGGGGCCTGTTGCTGTTCGGGCTGGGCGGCGTCGTGGCCGTGGGGGCGTCGGCGGGCGTCGGTGCGCTGGTGGTCGTCGTCGGCCTCGCGCTGATGGTGGTCGGCGTGCTCTACCTGGCGCTCTCATGGGGCTTCTGGACGCTCAAGCCGTGGGCCTGGATCCTCGGCGCAGCGCTGGCGATCATCTCGATCGTCCTGAGCGTCCTGTCCTTCCTGAGCGGCGGCGGGCTCACCAGCCTGATCATCAGCATCATCATCCCGGCCATCATCCTGTACTACCTGATGCGGCCGGAGATCCAGGCGCTCTTCGGGCGCAAGTAGCGCAGCGACCCGCGCAGTTCGAGCCGGAGGTGGCCCCAGCCGCCTCCGGCTCTTGCGTCCCCGGGGCTAGACTCAGGCCATGGCCGAGATCCGCGTCGTGGACATCGTCGACGAGCCTGCCTTCGAGCTGATCCCGCCCTGCGCCGACCCGGGATTCGACCACCGCAGCTGCGACTACTGGGAGGACGCGGACCGTGGCTCGAAGGCAGGGCGCGCGAGCTGGTTCGCCGCGCCGATCACCCCGACCCCGACGCGGCCCGGGCCGGACGACAACCCGTTCGCGCCGCCGGCCCCCTCCGGCGCAGCCTTCAACCCGTTCCTGGCCAGCGACACGGATGCGGAGGCGGCAGACAATCCCTTCCTGCCTCGCCGCGCCGTCGAGCGGCCCCTCGGGAACGTGCCGCGCAAGCTGGCCCTGCTCGATCGCGGCCGCGGCGTGTTCGGCAGCTACGCCAAGGTGCTGCTCGTCGACGGAGCGCCCGCGGCCTACGCCCAGTTCGGGCCGCTCTCCGCGTACCCGCGCGGGCAGCGCCTGCGGGAGCTGTACCCACAGCTGCCGGCGACGCCGCTGCCCGCGGTCATCACCTGCATCGCCACGACCCGCGAGGCGCGTGGCGCGGGCTGGGCACTGCGGCTCGTGGCGGCGATCTGCGAGGACCTCGCTGGACGAGGCTTCGCCGCGGTGGAGGCGTACCCCGACCTCACTCGCCCGGCGGACGAGACGAGCGCGGCCACGCCGGCGTTCTGGCAGCGCCTGGGCTTCACGCAGGTGGTCGCCGACGAGCGCTTCCCGGTGATGCGCCGCGAGCTCTGAGCCAGCGCGGCGAGCGGATGCTGGACGCGACCGTGCGCCAGCCGCCCGCCGAAGCGCGGGGCGGGGCGTAGATTCCGGCCATGCGCACGACCGGAGCCGCCCCGTCACCTGGCAGGTCCGCCGGCCCGCGCCCGGTGCGTGCACCGCGCGGGCGCGAGCTGAGCTGCCATGGCTGGCCGCAGGAGGCCGCCCTGCGCATGCTCATGAACAACCTCGATCCGGAGGTTGCGGAGAAGCCGGACGAGCTGGTCGTGTACGGCGGGACCGGTCGGGCGGCGCGAAGCTGGGCCGCCTTCGATGCCATCGTGCGCGAGCTGCGACGGCTGGGCGACGACGAGACGCTGCTGGTCCAGTCGGGCAAGCCGGTGGGCGTCTTCCGGACCCACGAGTGGGCGCCGCGCGTGCTCATCGCCAACTCCAACCTGGTGGGCAAGTGGGCCAACTGGGAGACCTTCCGCGAGTTGGAACGGCAGGGCCTGACCATGTACGGCCAGATGACGGCGGGCTCCTGGATCTACATCGCCACGCAGGGCATCCTGCAGGGCACGTACGAGACGTTCGCCGAGTGCGCACGGCAGCACTTCGGTGGCACCCTCAAGGGGCGGCTCGTGCTCACCGCCGGGTTGGGGGGCATGGGCGGCGCCCAGCCGCTCGCGGTGACCATGAACGAGGGCGTGGCGCTCGTCATCGAGATCGACCCCGAGCGGGCTCGGCGGCGCCTCGAGGCGGGCTACGTGGACCGCCTCACGACCTCGCTCGACGAGGCGCTGTCCCTCGCCCGAACGGCGGCGGCGGCGGGTACGCCGCTGTCGATCGCCCTGGTGGGCAACGCCGCGGAGGTGGAGCCGGACCTCGTTCGGCGCGAGGAGCGCTTCGACGTGGTGACCGACCAGACCTCGGCCCACGACGCCCTGGGCGGCTACGTTCCGGCCGAGATCACGCTGGCCGATGCGCTGGACCTGCGCCGCACGCAGCCGGACGTCTACATCCGGCGGGCCATGCGCTCGATGGGCGAACACGTGCGGGCGATGCTCGCCTTCGAGCGCGCCGGTGCGGTCGTCTTCGACTACGGCAACAACATCCGGGCCCAGGCGTTCGAGGCCGGGGTGACCGACGCCTTCGACTTCCCGGGCTTCGTGCCTGCCTTCATCCGACCCCTCTTCTGCGAGGGCAAGGGCCCCTTCCGATGGGTCGCCCTCTCGGGCGACCCCGAGGACATCCTGCGCACGGACCGGGCGATCCTGGAGCTCTTCCCCGAGGACGAGGCGCTGCGGCGCTGGATCGCCATGGCCGAGGCCAAGGTGCCCTTCCAGGGCCTTCCCGCGCGCATCTGCTGGCTGGGCTACGGCGATCGCGCGAAGGCGGGCCTGGAGTTCAACCGGCTCGTTGCGGGCGGCGAGGTGAGCGCGCCGATCGTCATCGGCCGCGACCACCTGGACGCCGGCTCGGTGGCCTCGCCCAATCGCGAGACCGAGGGCATGCGCGACGGTTCCGATGCCATCGCCGACTGGCCGCTCCTCAATGCGCTTGTCAACACCGCGGCCGGCGCGACCTGGGTGAGCATCCACCACGGCGGCGGCACCGGCATCGGCTACAGCCAGCACGCGGGCATGGTCGTGGTGGCGGACGGCAGCGAGCTCGCGGCGCGCAAGCTCGAGCGGGTCCTGACCACCGACCCGGGCATGGGCGTCATCCGTCATGCCGACGCCGGCTACGAGCGGGCCATCGAGGTGGCTCTCGAACGGGGCGTGCGCGTGCCGATGCTGGAGGAGGCGCCCTAGCCGGGCCCCCTCCGTCGTCGCGTCGTCAGTCGGCCGCCGCGGCGAGTCGCTCCTGGGCCCAGCGGATCCCCACGCGCG
>DATHCS010000275.1:0-2325 GCA_035319405.1 Candidatus Dormiibacterota bacterium
GCCACCTTCGTGCGCGCCGACGTGTCAAGGGAGACGGATGCGAAGGCCATGGTCGACCACGCGGTCGCGACCTACGGCCGGCTGGACTGCCTGTACAACAACGCCGGCGTGATGCCCGAGGCCGACCACTCGGTGATCGACACCGACGTCGCGACGTGGGACGCGGTCATGGCGGTCAACGTGCGCGGCGTCTTCCTCGGCTGCAAGTACGCCATCCCGGCGATGATCGCCGCCGGCGGCGGCTCGATCATCAACATCGCCAGCTTCGTGGCCCTCCTGGGCTGCTCGGTGCCGCAGGACGCCTACACCGCCTCGAAGGGCGCCATCCTCTCGCTGACGCGCAGCCTGGCGGTGCAGTTCGGCCCGCGCGGCGTGCGCAGCAACGCCATCTGCCCGGGGCCGGTCGAGACGCCCATGCTGATGGAGTGGCTCGTGCGCGACGAGGAGGCCCGGCGCATCCGCCTCGCGCGCAACCCCACGGGCCGTTTCGGCAAGCCCGAGGAGATCGTGCAGCTCGCGATCTACCTCGCCTCTGATGAATCTCGCTGGACCAACGGGGCCTCCCTGGTCATCGACGGGGGCATCAGCGTGAACTACTTCTAGGTCCCGGCTCGCATGACCCTCGACGAGCGGGCCCGCGCCTGGGCGCGCGAGCGGCCCGACCCGGCGCGGGACGGGGCAGGCTGGCTGGGGCTGGTCATCGGCATCGTGCTGGCCAGCCAGGCCAGCACCAACCGCCCGCTGGGCATCGTCGTCGCCCTGCTGCTCGCGGTCGTGCTGGTGGTCTCCACGCGCTGGCGAGTCGGCTGGCTGATCGTCGTCGGCCTCTTCGTGGCGGGGCTGGCGATGCGCCTCGACCTGTACGGCGTCGGGGTCTCGGACGTGCTGACCGTGACGCGCTCGGCAATCGATGTGGCCCTGGGGGGTGGCAACCCCTACGGCATCGGCTACGACACCTCCTCGCCGCCCGGCGCGCCGTTCCCCTACGGGCCATTGGCCCTGCTGTGGTACGTGCCGTTCCGCAACGACCCGCGGGTCCTGGAATTCGTCGTCTCGATCGGCATCCTGATCGTCCTGGCCCTGCGCGGGCGACCCGTCGGCCTGGCCATCTACGCTCTCGCCGGACCGCTCCTGTTGCTGGCCAGCGACGGCTCCAACGACACCAGCGCCGGCCTCTTCCTGCTGGTCGCCCTGGTGGCCCTGCCGCGCAGCCCGCTGGCGGGCGGCGCGCTGCTGGGCGTGGCAGCCGCCTTCAAGCCCTACGTCATCGCCTGGCTCCCGCCGCTGGTGGCCTGGGCGCCGTTCGTGGGGCTCCTCGGTTTCGGGGCCGCGAGCCTCATCGCCTGGTTGCCCGTGTGGCTCGTGTGGGGCATTCCCAGCTTCCTCGACAGCTTCCAAGGAGCTCAGCAGGTGCACGCTCAGCCGTACTACTCGCTCGGGGCCTGGGTCCAGGGCGTGACCCGCAGCGCGGTCTCCCAGGAGCTGTTCGACCGCCTGCGCCTGTTGCTCGGCGGCCTCACTGCGCTCATCACCTGGCCGTTCGTGCGCAGCGGCCGGGGAGTCATCGTGGCGGGCACACTGATCTACCTGGTGACGCTCTATGCGGGCTACTGGTCCACCTATGCGTACCTGGCCACCATCGCCCCCATCATCTGCTGGAATCTGGACGACTGGGTCGGCCTGGGCCGCGGCCGGGTACGCTGGCCCGGAGATCCGATCGGGGCCTGGACGGCCTGGGCGGACGCGCACTGGCCCATCCTCGCCCCACGCTAGGCCGATCGCCCAGCGGCGTCGGCACCGCCGGACACGGAGGATCGTGATGGAGCTGCGCGAGATCCAGCGCCCGCTCAAGGAGCAGTACCGCGTGCAGCCAGACGCGGCGCGAATCACGCTGCGCGCGCAGGGCGCGGGCGCGGACTCGCCGATGGCCTGTTCGGTGGATCTGGGTCGGGCCCTCTACGAGGCCCAGGCCCACGTCGGGGTCGGCGGCGCCGGCACGGCGGCGTGCTCGGGCGACCTGCTGCTGGGGGCGCTGGCGGCCTGCGCCCAGCTCACGGCCCAGATGGTGGCCGCCAACATGGGCCTCGCGGTCGAACGACTCGAGGTGAGCGTGGAAGGCGACCTGGACCTGCGCGGCACGCTGGGCATGGACCCCACGGCCCCCGTCGGCTTCGCGGCCATCCGCACGCGCTTCGAGGTGGTCGCGCCGGGCGCCTCCGAGGAGCAGCTGGCCAAGCTGCGCGAGCGCGCCGAGCGCTACTGCGTCGTCCTGCAGACCCTGCTCCAGCCGCCGCCGATCGAGTCGAGTTGGCCGGACCCTGCGTG
>DATHCS010000276.1:0-4188 GCA_035319405.1 Candidatus Dormiibacterota bacterium
GTCCTCGAACGCCTGGACGGGAGCCTTGCCCTGGGTGTCCGTCACCAGCTCGACCGTGCCGATCGACGGCGATCCGGCCCAGTAGTGCGGGTTGGCCTGCAGACGGATCGAGGTTGCGTCCTGGCTGACCGGCACGTACGCGCCCGAGCCGACGAAGCCGGCCGGAAGGCCCGGTCCGGCGTACGACGCGCCGATGGAGCGCGGCACAACCGCGAACGAGGGCGAGGCGACCGCGAGCGGGAACGCCCCGCCGCCCGTCTGGAAACGCACCGTGACCTCGTCCGCGGCGGTCGCCGCGATGCCCACGTCGGCTGCGTTGCCGGAGCCGGAGAGGTAGGCCCGCGCACCGACGACATCGTCCAGCAACGAGGCCAGCGGCGAGGGCTGGGCGGGATCGAGGAGGCGCTTCCAGCTGCGCGTGACGTCGTCCGCGGTGAGCGGCGAGCCGTCGCTGAGGACGAGGTTCGGGCGGAGGTGGAAGACGACGCTCAGACCGTCCGCCGCGACCTGCCAGCTCGACGCGAGCGCCGGTTGCAGCACGCCCGCAGCATCGATGGCGGTGAGCGTCTCGTTGACCTGCGCAAGGGTCGTCGCCGTGCCCTGATCCCCCTGCAGCGCAGCGTCCCAGGTCTCCGGCGCGCTGCCGAGGACGCGCAGGCTGCCGGAGGCGGCCATCGCCGGCGCGGCCCAAGCGGCCAGCGTCGCCGTGAGCGTCAGCGCGAGCAGAAAGACGCGCGTGGCGGCCCCCGCTCGCCGACGCGGCGACATCAGCGTGGCGGCCGTCCGACGCACGTGCAGGAGCCGATGGGAAGGATCACGCGCGGGAGTCTAGCGGTTCCCTGCCGCCGGGCCCCTGGCGGACCCCTGGCCGGGTCCCTTGGCGCCCGCGAGGGGGCCGATGGGCCCTGTCGCGGACCCGCGGCGGCCCCGACGATGGCGCTCGGGGGAGCCACGTGACGAGCAAGGAATGGAACGGATGGACCGCCAGCGCATCGTGATCATGGGCGCCGCCGGGCGCGACTTCCACGACTTCAACGTCGTCTATCGCGACGATCCCGGCGTCGAGGTCGTCGCCTTCACGGCGACCCAGATCCCCGGCATCGCGGGGCGTCGCTATCCGCCGGAGCTGGCAGGCGTCCACTACCCGCTGGGCATCCCGATCGTGCCGGAGGCGGAGCTGGAGCGGCTCATCCACGAGTTCGAGGTCGACCTCGTGGTTCTTGCCTACAGCGATCTGAGCCACGAGACGGTCATGCACCTCGCGTCGCGGGCCCTGGCCGCCGGGGCCGACTTCGGCCTGCTCGGCCCGCGCCGCACGATGCTGCAGAGCCGACGTCCGGTGGTGGCCATCGGCGCCGTGCGGACCGGCTCGGGCAAGAGCCAGACCACGCGTGCCGTGGCCGGGCTGCTCGAGGCCTCCGGCCTGCGGGCGGTGGTGATCCGTCACCCCATGCCCTACGGCGACCTGGCGGCCCAGCGCGTCCAGCGCTTCGCCACCTACGAGGACCTGGCTCGCCATGACGCCACGATCGAGGAGCGCGAGGAGTACGAACCGCACCTCGACGCCGGCCGCGTCGTCTACGCCGGGGTCGACTACGCCGAGATCCTGCGTCACGCTGAGCAGGAGGCCGACGTGATCCTCTGGGACGGCGGCAACAACGACTTCCCCTTCTACCGGCCCGACCTCTACCTCGTCGTGGCCGACCCGCTCCGCGCGGGACACGAGTCGCGCTACCACCCGGGTGAGACGAACGTGCGCCTGGCCGACGCGGTGATCATCAACAAGGTGGACAGCGCCGAGCCGGAGGTGGTCGCCGCGCTGCGCGCCGCGATTCACGCGCTGAACCCGCGCGCGGCGATCCTGGCGGCCCGTTCGGCGCTCACGCTGGACGGCACGATCGAGGGCAAGCGCGTGGTGGTGGTCGAGGACGGCCCGACCCTGACCCACGGGGGCATGCGCTTCGGCGCAGGCGTCGTGGCCGCGCGCCGCTTCGGGGCGGCCGCGCTGGTCGATCCGCGACCGCACGCCGTGGGCAGCATCAAGGCGGTGCTGGCGGCCTACCCCGACCTCGAGCCGCTGGTGCCGGCGATGGGCTACGGCGCGGAGCAGACGCAGGAGCTGGCCGCAACCCTCGACGCGACGCCGGCCGATCTCGTGCTGGCCGCCACGCCCATCGACCTGCGGCGTGTGATGAGCCTGCACAAGCCCATCGTGCGGGTGCGCTACGAGCTCGAGGAGGCCGAGGGACCGTCGCTCCAGCGACTGCTGGGGCCGGTCATCGAGCGGGCCCTCCTCACGCCGACGCGCGCGGAGTGACGCCTTCGGGCGTCGCGGCGCGGGCTACCATGCGCGGATGAGCGAGCATCAGCACAGCGAGAGCGGGCGTTCCCGCAACGAGCGGCGACAGCACGACGCCGCCGCGCGCCACGAAGCGTCGCGGACCGAGCCGTACCGCTGGTTCACCAAGCGCAACAGCGCCGTCGTCACGGCCATCGTGGTCATTCTCATCGTGAGCCTGACCTTCATGTTCGTGGCCGGGTTCATCCGCTGGTGAGGTCGCCATGAGTGCCCCGGCGCCGGGCGGCTGGCCTGCTCGCCCCGGGCCCGCGCCCGGCCTCGCCTACGCGAGTTTCGTCCCGCGCCTGATCGCCCTGGTGATCGACTTCGTGATCGTGGGCATCATCAGCGGCGTCCTGGCCGCCGTGATCGGCCTCGGCTTCGCGGGGCTCTACGGCGGGGACTGGTTCCGGGGGCCGTTCCCCTTCAGCTGGAACGGCTTCGACCTGGGCCGCACCTGGCTCATCTACGCGATCCTGCAGGCCGTCGTCAGCGGTATCTACTTCGTCGGATCGTGGCGATCCTGGAACGCCACGCCGGGCCAGCGCATCTTCGAGCTGCAGGTGCGCAATGCCGCCGACGGCGCGCCGATGACCCAGGACCAGGCCCTCAAGCGATGGGCGCTCCTCACGGTCCCCTTCATCACCTCGATCCCCGGTCTGGGGCTGCTGGTCTTCCTCTACCAGCTCTTCCTCGCCTACACGACCTGGGTCGATCCCTACCACCAGGGCTTCCACGACAAGCAGTGCCACACGGTGGTCGTGCAGCGAGCCTGAGCGTGACGGCGAGCGAAACGCAACGAAGAAGGCCGCCGGTCGGTTGACCGGCGGCCTTCTCGCTGGTTGATGGGGGATCAGAGGGTCACGTGCAGGGAGGCGGGGTCGATCGAGGCGTGCCAGTTGTTGGTGCTCTCGCCCGTCACGGTCCCGCAGCCGCCGCCGTTCCAGTACGGGTTCTCCGAGCCGGAGGCGTTGTACCACTTGACCTGGTTGCGCGCGACCTCGTTGCCGGAGCAGGTGCCGCCGGACTGGTTCCACACGTAGATGCCCACGTTGGCCGAGGTTCGCTTGGCACCGTAGATGGTGTTGTCGGTGATGTGGATGTCGCTGCCGCCGGGGATGCCGATGCCGACCTGGCCCGACGTCAGCAGGGTGTTGTAGCGGGCCACGACGTGCGAGCCACCCGCGTCACCGATCATCATCCCCGAGCCCGAACCGGAGGTCCAGTTGGTGCCCTCGAAGTTGTTGTACTCGATGACCAGCGGGTGCGCGGTGTCGGTCCCACCCGACTTGTAGATGCTGACGAGGTCCTCCGTGTTGCCGCCGATGCCCTTGTTGTGGGCGATGTAGCCGCCCCACGTGTTGTTGAACTGGATGTAGTTCGAGTGGCCCGAGCCGATCGTGCCGTTGCCGATGTTCTGGAAGCGATTCCAGGTGACGGTCACGTTGGTCGAGTTGACGGCGTAGATCGCGCCCGTGACGTTGGCGAAGTCGTTGCCGGTGATCGTGACGTTCGAGCTGTTGGAGATGATGATGGCCACCGTCCCGTTCGCCAGGTTGGTGAACTCCTTGCCGCTGATCGTGACGTTGGACTGGCCGCTGACCACGAGCGCACCCGAGGGCGTGCGGCCCAGGAAGGGCACCGACCAGGGATCGCCGGCCGGCGGCGCGGTGGGCGCGGCCGGGGGAGCCGTCGGGGCCACCGTCGGGGACGGTGTCGGCGGAGCGGTCGGCACCACGGTGGGCGCCGTCGTCGGAGTCGCGGTCGGACTCTGGGTGGGGGGATCAGCCTGGGCCTGGGCTCCCGCGGGCGTGGGCGGCGCCGTCTGCACGACGTTGGCGCTCGGCGAC
>DATHCS010000277.1:0-2161 GCA_035319405.1 Candidatus Dormiibacterota bacterium
GTGGCCCAGAGCAGCCGCATCGCGCAGGAGGAGATCTTCGGGCCCGTCCTCTCCACGATCACCTTCCGCACACCCGAGGAGGCCATCGAGAAGGCCAACAACACCGCCTACGGCCTGTCGGCGGGGGTGTGGACCGAGAAGGGCAGCCGCATCCTCATGGTCACCAAGCGCCTGCGGGCGGGCGTCATCTGGGCGAACACGTACAACCGCTTCGATCCCACCAGCCCCTTCGGCGGGTACAAGGAGTCGGGTTTCGGGCGGGAGGGCGGGCTGCAGGGCCTGCTGGCCTACGTGCGCCTCGAGGATCGCTGATGGCCACACGGGGCAAGGCCCCTCGCCGAGCGGTCGCGGAGGTCGCCCTGCCGTCGCCGGCCGCGCGCGTGACCGTGCGCAAGACCTACAAGCTGTACGTGGGCGGCGCGTTCCCGCGCTCCGAGTCGGGGCGCTCCTACGTGGTGCGCGCGGCCGACGGTGCGCCGCTCGCCAACGCCGTGCGCGGCTCCCGCAAGGACGTGCGCGACGCCGTCCGCGCGGCACGCGCCGCGTTCCCCGGCTGGGACGCCGCCACGGCCATGCTGCGCGGCCAGGTCCTCTACCGCGTGGCGGAGCTGCTGGAAGGCCGTCGCGACCAGTTCGAGGCCGAGGTGGCGGACGCGGAGGGCCTCAGCGTGCCGGCCGCGCGCGAGCAGGTGGAGCGGGCTATCGATCGGTGGGTCTGGTACGCCGGCTGGGCCGACAAGATCAGCCAGGTGCTGGGGACGGTCAACCCGGTCGCCGCGCCGTACTTCGACTTCACGATCCCCGAGCCGACCGGTGTGGTGGGCGTCGTCGCCCCGGAGCGCTCCTCGCTGCTGGGGCTCGTCTCGCGCCTCGCACCCGTCCTCGTCGGTGGCAACTGCGCCGTGCTGGTGGCGTCGGAGGGCCGGCCGCTACCGGCCGTGACGCTGGGCGAGGTGCTGGCCACGAGCGACGTGCCACCCGGCGTGGTCAACATCGTGACCGGCTACCGCCGCGAGCTGGTGCCGGTGCTCGCCGCGCACATGGACGTCAACGCGCTCGACGCCTGGGGCGTGGCCGCGGACGCCATGACCGCCATCGAGACGAGCGCCGTGGAGAACGTCAAGCGCGTGGCGCGCGGCCCGCGCGGCGGCGACGAGCGCTTCGACTGGCTCGACGACCGGCGGGCGCAGCGGCCGGAGTGGATCGCGGCCTTCCTGGAGCTGAAGACCGTCTGGCATCCGATGGGCATGTGAAGCCCGGCGATCGAACGTTCCGCGCCTCCCCACCGTCAGGGAGGCATGATCAGGGTGGAGGTCGGGCCGGAGCGAGTGGTCGACGACGAACGTGACGTAGCGACGGCCGAGCGCGCGGCCGCATTCGCGAGACTGGTCGATCGCGACGCGCTCGACCACGCCTACCGCTTCGCGACGCTCATGCTGGGCGACCGCACCGAGGCGGAGGACGCCGCCCACGACGCCGCCCTGGCGGCATGGCGCCACCTCGACCAGCTGCGAGAGCCCGAGCGCTTCGAGGCCTGGTTCGCGCGGATCCTCTCCAACACCTGTCGCGATCGCCTTCGGGCACGCGGCCAGGTCAGGGTCATCCGTCCCATCCCCGGGGTCGAGCCGAGACTGCCGGCCGCCGGCGATCTCGCCGAAGCGGTCGTGTTGCACGAGGCCCTCGCCGGGGCACTCAACGAGCTGCCGCCCGAGCAGCGGGAGGTCGTCGTGCTGCGCTTCTTCTTCGACCTGACCGTGGACCAGATCGCCGCGCGAACGAGCGTCCGCAGCGGAACCGTCAAGTCACGCCTGCACTACGCGCTGCGCTCGCTGCGCGGCGCCTTCGACGCCGCGTCACGGCGGGAGGACACCCCATGAGCGACGACGAGCGCTTCGAGCAACAGCTGCGGGGCACCCTGCGGGTGCTGGCCGACGAGCCCGCTCCCCGTGCCCTGGTCGATCGCGTGGACGCCATCCCGTCGGCCGAGCCCATGGGCGTGCCGCCGCGCCGCAGGTGGTCGCTGCCCGTCTGGCGCGGCGCGGGTGCCTTCGCCGCGGCCGCGCTCGTGCTCATCCTGGCCGGGACGCTCCTGCTCATGCCCGGCGGGTTCCTGGGTCTCGGCGGATCCAGCCCAGCACGACGATTCCGCCCAGCGGGGTCC
>DATHCS010000278.1:0-3497 GCA_035319405.1 Candidatus Dormiibacterota bacterium
CTGCTGCCGCTTCGGACGGCGCCGACGGATGCGCCGATCCGCGCCAGCTGCTGCTCGAGGTGCGCCAGGCGCTGAGCCGTGTCGTCGTAGCCCCCGGCGGCGGCGTCGTAGGCCTTGCCCGCGCGCAGCAGGTCCTGCGTGAGCGCCTCGTTGTGGGCCTGCAGGGCGGCGATGGCGGCATCGGCCGGGCCGCGTTCGGCGGCCACGGCCACATCCCGTGTCGATTGGAGCGCGGTGACGCCAGCGAGCGTGACCGCGTAGAGGCCTGCGCTGAGCCCGACGGCGACGGGCACGTGGTAGGGCCGGCGGCGAGCGGGAGCTGAGGCCGTGGGACGCCGGCCGGCTCCCGCCCCCGCCGGGGGGCGCGCGTTCGGCATTTTGTCCGGGGCGCGCTCAGTCATCGCCGCCGCCTTCACCACCCCCGCCACCCGGCGCGGGCGCCGGCGCCGCTGGCGGCGGCGTCGCGCGGGCCGCTGCCGCCAGCTGCTTGCGCAGGGCAGCCAGCTGTGACTGGGCCGTCTTGAGCTGGGCTCGCAGCGAGTCGGCCGTCCTCAGATCGGACCCCGCGCGAGTGCTGGCCGCTTCGAGCGCGGCCGTGAGCTGGGCGGCCTGCTGCGTCAAGGCGTCCAGCTGGGCCTGCAGCGCGGCCGAGCGGTCTCGTTCGCCCTGCAGCTGACCCTGCAGCGACTCGACCGTCACCGGCGGCGGCGCCAGGGGAGCGGCGGCGGCCGTCCAGGCCGCGGCCGCCTGGATGGCTACCAGGCCGAAGACCAGGCTGGCGACGACGCCGGCCGTCACGAGGGCCCGGCGGGCGAGGAGCTTCATGCGTCGAGACCTCCTCTCGGATCGGGGACGACGGGGACGGGAGCGGTCGTGCGCACGTGGGGGAGCGAGGCGGCGGGTGCGCCAGCCGTCCCTTCGGCATCGCGCCGGGCCGAGAAGCTCGCTGGCGAGCGCCTGGCCACCCAGTAGCGGTATGCGGCGGCGAGGACCACGACGAGACCGATGCCGACGTAGAGCGGTCGCAGGGCATCCGAGTCGGTGCCCGAGAGGATCCCGTGCAGCCAGGCCGCGATGAGGATGAGGAACGCGAAACGGTGCAGGCGGAGCCACCAGCCTGTCGGCAGCCGCTTGGGATACCGTGCGGTGAGGCCGGTCAGAAGCAGGGCGTACAGGGCCAGCACGCCCACCGCGACCGGGGCGCTGCGGTAGCTCGAGAGGCCCGGCACGAGCGCACCCGCGATGCCCACGCCGGCGTACGGGTCGAGGACCAGGAAGACCACGTGCACGGCGAGGAAGGCCAGGACGAAGACGAGCAGGTTCTCGTGCCAGGGGAAGATCCGCTTGGAGAGCTTCCAGGTGGATTGGTTGGTGGGGTGGCTGAGGATCAGCCCCAGGGCCACCTGCGCAGTCAGCAGCAGGAGCGCCGTCACGCCGGTGGCCCGAGCGGCCAGCCAGATGCGCAGCTGGGCCTGGTACGCCGACGTGGCCGGCACGACCTGGTCGGTGGCGTACACGATGACGATGCCCACCAGCGCCCCCAGCATGACCAGCGTGGTGCCCTTCAGTCGCATGCGTCCCTTCCTGCGCGGCGTGATGCGGTCAGGAGGGAAGAGGCAGGTCAGGCAGAGAAGGTTTCAGCGGTCGCCCGATGGGCGGGCTCGGCGTCAGCCCCGGGCGGCTTGCCAGACCTCGAGCAGACGCTCCTGGGGGATCGCATGGGCGGTGATGCCGTCGCGCCCGACCATCGTCTCTGCCGCCACGAGGGCGTTCCAGACGGACTCCTCGGTGGCCTCGATCGCCGCCGTGAACAGGCCGTCGATGTACTCGTCCGAGAGCGCCGAGACGGTCACCGTTGCCGGCCCGCCATCCTCGAAGTCGGCCGTCAGCCGGCCACCCCGGTTGGCCGTCGAGAAGGCCAGCATGAAGTCTCCCGAATCGTTGGCAGCGATGCTCCCGAGGCGGCCCAGGGCGAGCGCCGGGCGCTGGGCAAGGCGCGTCAGCTGGTGCGGCAGCAGCGGCGCATCGGTGGCCACCACCACGATGATCGAGCCGGCGCCTTCGTCCGCAGGGGCCGCGGCCGGTCCGCCGGTCGCGGATGGGTCGACGGGGACCTGCGGCCCTCCGCCGTACGGCGACGGCACCTCGCTCTCGGGGATCGCCTCGCCGATGGGCACGCCGTCGAGGCGCAGCCGGGCGCGCCGCCCATAGTTGGCCTGCACGAGCACCCCGACGACGAACGAGGCGCCGTTGGCCGCCACGACGCGCGAGGCGGTGCCGATGCCGCCCTTGAACCCGTGGCAGATCATGCCGGTGCCGCCACCCACATTGCCTTCCTGGACGCGGTCGCCCGAGGCGGCCTGCAGCGCCGCATAGACGTGGTCCGGACGGACGTGGAAGCCGTTGATGTCGTTGAGGCGTCCATCCCATGTCTCCGCCACGACCGGCAGGGACCAGTAGACCTCGTCCTGCCGGTGGCCGCGCGCCTCCCAGGCGACCAGGGAGTCGCGCACCGTGCCGACGCTGTGGGTGTTGGTGAGGGCGATGGGGGAGGTGAGGAGGCCCGACTCCCGCAGCCACTCCAAACCGGTCACCTCGCCGTTGCCGTTGAGTCGATGTGCCGCGGCGAAGAGGGGCTGGCGGGCGATCTCGCCCTCGTGGGGCACGATCACGGTGACCCCCGTGCGAACCGGTCCCCGACCCACCACCAGCGCGCCGTCGCCCTCGATCAGGGTGGTGTGGCCGACGCGCACACCAGCCACGTCGGTGATGGCGTCGAGTGCCCCGGGCGGCAGCGAGCCGATGGCGATGCCCAGATCGCGCAACCGAGGTCGTCCCGTCTCGGGCGTGCGGGTGGAGGCCACGCCGGGAGCTTAGCGGTGCGCGGCGGTCGCGGGGCGGCGGCGAGCGAGCGCGGGGCGATCCACTACGCCGAATCGCCTACGTCGAATGGCGTATCGCGTGCGGTCGCCTCGGCTCAGCCCGGTGTCAGGCGGACGTCCGGCCGGACGGTCTCGGCCTCGGCGGCCTTGAAGAACGGGCGCGGCTGCCATCCGAAGATGGGCGCGAGGAGCAGGGTCGGCAGGGTGCGGATGCGCGTGTTGTAGCGATAGACCATGTCGTTGTAGAGCTCCCGCCGGTCGGCGATGATGCCCTCCAGGCGCTGGACCTCGCCCTGCAGCTGGAGCACGTTCTCGTGAGCCGTGATGTCGGGATAGGCCTCGACCGTGGCGAAGAGCGAGCGCAACGCCGTCGTGGTCGCCTCCGAGGTCGCTGCCTGGGTCGGGATGGGCGCTTCCCGCGCGTACGCCGCGCGCGCCTGCGTGACCCGTTCCAGCACGGCCTGCTCGAAGCCCATCAGGCCGCGGACGGCATCCACGAGATTCGGCAGCTCGTCGTAGCGTTGCTTGAGCGCCACGTCGATGTTGGCCCATGCCTTGTCGATGCGCTGACCGAGGCCGATGACGTCGTTGTAGGTGGCGAGAAGCACATAGCCG
>DATHCS010000279.1:0-5446 GCA_035319405.1 Candidatus Dormiibacterota bacterium
CGCGGGCCGCCCCGACGCGCTGCTGATCGGCATCGCGCCGACCGGCGGCCGCCTGCCGCCCGAGTGGCGCCAGACGACACTGCGCGCCATCTCCGAGCGCCTGGACGTCCTCTCGGGCCTCCACACGATGCTCGGCGACGATCCCGAGTTCGCCGCGGCTGCGACCGCTGCGGGGGTGCGCATCGTGGACTACCGGCGCCCCCCGGACGAGACGCTGACGGCGGTCGGCCGCCGCCACCTGCCGGGCAAGAAGGTGGTCCTCACGGTGGCGACCGATTGCGCCATCGGCAAGATGAGCGTCGCCCTCGAGCTGCGTCGGGCGGCCGTGCAGGCCGGGCTGGCGGGGGTCTTCGTGCCCACCGGGCAGACGGGCATGATGATCGAAGGCTGGGGCGTCGCGGTCGATCGCGTCATCAGCGACTTCCTGAACGGCGCCTGCGAGCGGCTGGTCGATCAAGCCGAAGCGATGGGCGACTGGATCTTCGTCGAGGGACAGGGCTCGCTGGACCACCCCGCCTACAGCTCGGTCACGCTCGGGCTCATCCACGGCTGCACGCCGCATGCCATGGTCATGGTCCACAAGCCGGGTCTCGCCACGCACGACTTCGACCATCTGCCGGACGTCTCGTTCCCGCTCGCCCCCCTGCCCGAATTCATCCGCCTTCACGAGCAGGTGGCGGCGCTCGTGGCGCCGTCGGTGGTCGCCGCCGTCGCCCTCAACACGTCGCTGCTGCCCGACGAATCCGCCGCCCGACGCGAGATCGCCAGGGTCGCCGAGGAGACGGGCCTGCCCACCGACGACCCCTTCCGTTTCGGTGGCGAGCGGCTGTTCGACGCGCTCCGTGAGCGACTCTCGTGAGCGGCATCGGCGTCGAGGCGGGGCCCTGGCTGCTGCGCAGCGAGACGCACCGCATCCCCTTCCGGGACCCCTTCCGCATCGCGCGCGCGCATGACGGCCAGGTGGCCACGACGGTCATCGTCGAGCTCGACGACGCCGACGGGCGGACCGGCCTCGGCGAGGGCTTTCCCGACAGCTACTACGGCGAGACGCCCGAAACCATGGAGGCCCTGTTCCCCCTTCTGCTGGGGGCCGTCGCCGAGCTGGGTCCGCAGCCGCAGGACCTGGCCGCCGCGCGCGCGTGGCTGGCTGCCTCGGCGGCCGCCATGCACGACGCCATCCGTGGGCACGGTGCCGCCAAGTGCGCCATCGACATCGCGCTCCACGACCTGGCCGGCCAGCGCCTCGGCCTGGCCCTGCCCGAGCTGCTGGGGACGCCCCGCGTGATCCCCCCCACCGACTTCACGCTCGGCCTCGACACGCCGGAGCTGGTGGCAGAACGTGCCCGCCGCGCCGGCGCGTTCCCCGCCCTCAAGATCAAAGTCGGCGGCCCGCAGGACCTGGCCGTGCTGCGGGCCGTGCGCGAGGTGTACGGCGGCCCGCTGCGCGTCGACGCCAACACGGGCTGGGACCCGGCGACCGGCCGTACCCTGGTGCCTGAGCTCGTGCGGCTGGGCGTCGAGCTCATCGAGCAGCCGTTTCCCGCCCACCGTCTGGTGGACCTCGCCGCCCTCCAGGCGGCCTCTCCGTTACCCATCGTGGCCGACGAGAGCGCCGTCGTCGCGGACGACCTCGACGCGCTCGTCGGGGTCGTGGCGGGGGTCAACGTCAAGCTGGCCAAGGTCGGGGGCGTGGGCCCGGCGCTGCGCATGATCGAACGCGCGCGCGAACTTGGCTTCCGCGTCTTCCTCGGTTGCATGGAAGAGACGAGCGTGGGGATCGCCGCATCGGGGGCCGTCGCCGGACTCGTCGAATGGGTCGACCTGGATGGCTGCCTGCTCCTGGGTGCCGACCCCTTCAGTGGCCTCGAACTGGGGGCCGATTCACGCTGGCAGTTACCCACCATGGCCGGCCTCGGGGTGCGTCGCCGGGCCTGACGAGCCGGCGCCGACCGGCGGTGTGGATAACTTGGTGGACAAGATGGTGGACAGACCATCTACCGGCGCCGCGGGCCCCTCGGTACCATGTCCGAGCACTCATCACGGACCTGGCTTCCGGGTCGCCCCAGCGACGACGGGGGTGATGGCCGGGTCCGGCTCGAGGCTCCCACGGGCATCCGGGTCGTGCCTGCGCGCGCCTCGCCCCATGCGACAGAAAGGCGATGCCATCGATGGATGCCAGTTCGGGCCGACCCGCCGCCGCCCAATCCGACGGGGCCACCGACGCCCTCCGCGATCGCGAGGACGCCCTCGAGTTCGTGCGGTTCTGCCGCCGCCGGCGGAGGGTCCCCTGGCCCGAGATGTACGACGAGATGTGCGCCGTGGCCGCACGGCGGCTCTACCGCGATTGGGGCTTCGCCGAACTGGCCGAGCACGGCGTCGCCTTCACGCTCTTCGACATGCCCGGCCTGGCGGCCCTCGTGACGCAGGTCTGCCGCGAGGAGCGTGAGCGGGCCCAGGAGCGTGAGCGGGCCCAGGCGCGAGATCACGGCCCGGAGATCGAATTGACCCGCGACCGCCTGGTCAGCCAGGCTCCGGCGGGCTGAGGCGACCGCGCGCGAGGTTCGTCCCCGTCGCGAGCGCGCCTAGGCTCGGATCTGGCGCCGGGCGAGCTCCCCCTCGATCTGCCGCTCGGCCTCGACGTAGCGGTCGATCTCGTCCCGCAGCTGGTTCGCCTCGGGCACGTAGAGGTGCACCTGCTGCTGCAGGACGTAGCTCAGGCGACGACTCGTCATGCGCACGTGGTCGAGGTTCTTCATGAGCACGAGCGGGTCCATCGCGGCCAGGTCGTCGGGATGGTAGTAGAGCCGCATACGAACCGAGTATAGGGCGGCTCACCCTAGTGGGGCGGCCAGCTCCAGTCGACGGGGAGCGAGGCGCCCGCGATGGCGCGACGACGACCGAGCTCGGTCGGTGCCATCACGAGCAGGCGGTCGGTCTTGGTGGTTCGGCCCGCCTCCGCTCCCCAGATCTTGGTCATCTTGCGGTGGGCGGCGATGTCGTCCCGCGCGATCCCGGCCACGCGGTAGCCCTCGGGTTCGGCGGCCTCCTGCCAGACGGTCTCGGCCAGGCCGACCCCGCCGCTGAAGGCCTTCCCGCGGTCGAGCTCCACGTCGCCCACCACGAGGGCCACGACGGCATCGTCGGTGAGCAGCTCGCGCAGCCCGGCCAGCACCTCGCGCAGGAAGGCGAGGTAGGCGGGCAGGCGATGGGCGTCGTCGAGGGCCCGGTCGACCGCCGCCGGGTCGACGCCGAGGAACCACAGGCGCAGCCAGTTGTAGTAGCCGTACTTCACGACCCGGAGGTAGGGCGGGCTCGTCACCACGAGGCGAGCCCGCTCAGGCAGGGCGCGCCGGCGGAGTTCCCAGCGCAGCGATGGCGCCATCGTCCGCGCATCGCCCAGCAGCGCCACGCCGCGCTGCGCCGGTAGGCCCTGACGATAGAGGCGCTGGAGCTTGGCCGAGAGGCAGGCGAAGGCGTCGCGCGGCGCCGCGTGGAACGCGGTCCGAGCGACGTACTGGCGGACGTACCGCGGCGCCATGCTGAACGAGTTCGGCATCAGGTCCGAGAGGTAGCTCTCGCTCCGACCGTGGAGGATCCCGATGAGGGCGGCGGCCAGGAACCGGTCCGCCCTCTCGGCCGGTCGCTCCGGAGCCTCGGCCGCATGGAGCTCGGCGCGCAGGAAGAGCAGCTGGCCAAGGGTCGCCGGGTGGAAGGCAAGCGCGACCTCGGCCGGCAGGGGTGCCGCCTCCCCGACCCCCCCGGCGGCCGGGACCAGGACGCCATTCGGGCCGGGTCGTGCCAGGGCGTCGCGGGCGATGTCGGCCCAGTCGACTGCTGTCGCCCGCCAGCGGGCGTGCAGGTCGGCCAGGCGCCGCCCGGCCTCCTCCGGGCGGGGCGGATCGACCTTCGACGCGGTGAGGAGGTGGGCCATCGGGTTGAGGTCGACGCCCACCCCGACGCGCCCCTCGGCGCATGCCTGGAGCGGCGTCGTGCCACGGCCGCTGAACGGGTCGAGGACGACATCTCCAGGGCGCGAGTACCGCGCGATGAACGCATGGGCGAGGCCCGCCGGGAACATCGCCAGGTAGCTGCACATGGGGTGGAAGCTGTGACCCCAGAGGCGCTGCTGGTCCTTCCACTCCGCCGCGAGCGGCAGCTCGGGCAAGGGACGGATCTCCGGGACCAGGGCCAGGCTCTGCTGCCCGGGGCTGGAACGCTTGAGGGTGGTCACGGGCGCCGGACCCTGGGCACGATCGACGACCTCGTTAGCTGCGCGGCGCCGCTCCGCCGCACGCGGGCGCGCAGACTAGCACGCGCGTTCGGCCGGCTCAAGCCGCTTCGGCCCTCCGCGTCGCTGGTTGCGTCGCTGGCCTGAGGCGCTACAGTCGCGTAGTGAGTGGCGCTGGCAGCCCCTGGGACGCGTCCTATGCTGGCGCGCCGCCGCCCTGGGACATCGGTCGTCCGCAGCCGGCCGTGGTTCGGCTGGCCGATGCCGGTGCATTCCGGGATCGGGTGCTCGATGCCGGCTGTGGGACGGGCGAGAACGCGCTCGAGCTCGCCTCGCGCGGCCTCAAGACGTGGGGCATCGACGTCTCCCGGCGAGCGATCGGCAGGGCGAGCACGAAGGCGTTCCAGCGCGCGAACGGCGCTCCGCCGTCGTTCCTCGTGGCCAACGCCCTGGAACTCGAACGCCTCGACCTCCGGTTCGAGACCGTCCTCGACTGTGGGCTCTTCCACACCTTCGACGACCGTGAGCGGGCTCGCTACGTCGGGAGCCTGGCGGCCGTGGTGACGGGCGGCGGCCGCCTGCACGTGCTCTGTTTCAGCGACCTCGAGCCCGGCGATTGGGGCCCGCGTCGGGTCACGCGCCCGGAGATCGAGGCCGCCTTCGTGGATGGTTGGCGGGTCGAGGCCATCGAGCCCGAGCGCTTCGCGACGCGCCTCAGCAATGACGGCGCACACGCCTGGCTGGCCATCGTCGAGCGGCGCTGATCCCGGCCAGGCGGGGGCCGTGCGGGGCCGGATGCGGCCCACTTGGCATGGTGGCGCGGGGCCACGGGCACTGCAGCCCGGCCTGCGCGCCGGCGACCCTTCGCGGCAAGGGGTGCTGCGCGTCACGGGCACTGATCGGCGTCGGCCGCGCCCTCTGTCGACTGGCCCAGGACGGGCTCTGGTATGTCTGCGACTTCGAGCAGGAGCAGACGTTGCCGGACGGCACCTTCGTGCTGCGCTGGCAGCTCCACTGGGTCACCGGGTGGGACGGCCCGGCCGGCGAGTACCGCGCCAGTAGCGCCGACAACAACGGGCCGAACCTGGCCGTCTACCGCGGCCGGATCGACGGCGACCGGTTGGTCTACGCATCACTCGAGGAGAGCCTGCCGCGCATCCGGCTGACCTGGATCCTGCAAGGGCCAGATCACGCCACCTGGCGCAACGAGTTCACCAT
>DATHCS010000280.1:0-2568 GCA_035319405.1 Candidatus Dormiibacterota bacterium
GGGGACGACTACACCACGATCATCAAGGCCCTCAAGATGGCCACCGACCGCGAAGCCATCGCGGCCGGCCCGCTGCAGGGCAACGTCAGCGTCACCAACAACTTCGTCTCGCCGCTCACCTGGTACTACAAGGACGAGGGCGGCTCCACCAAGGCCGATCCCGCCGCGGCCCAGAAGCTTCTGGGCGACGCCGGGTGGGTGGCCGGCTCCGACGGCTACCTGGCCAAGGGCGGCAAGACGCTCGAGCTCAAGTACTGCACCACGACCCGCCAGGTGCGGATCGACACGCTGACCCTGGTCGCGGCGCAGCTCAAGGCCATCGGCGTCAAGGCCGATGTCGTTTCGGTCCCCGCCAATCCCAACATGTTCGGCGGCTGGAACAGCGTGCCCGCCGACACCAACTGCAACACCCAGCACGGCAACTACGACGTCGCCGAGCACGGCTTCATCGCGCCGCTCGATCCGCTCGGCGCCTACTCGACCTACCACTCCAGCCAGATTCCCGACGACCCGCCTCATAACGGCGCCAACGAGACACGCATCGCGCTCCCCGCGCTCGATGCGGCCTATGACGCGGTCAAGGACACCGTCGACTTCACCAAGGTCCAGGCGGCCATGGCGACCGTGCAGGACATCTACGCCTCTGACCAGAACACCTACGAGCTGCCGCTGTACCTGCGCAAGGACGTCTGGCTGGTCAACCCCAAGCTGCAGAACTTCACCGGCAACCCGAGCACCGTCTCGAGCCAGTGGAACATCGGCGACTGGTGGCTGCAGCCGTGAGCTGAGCCATCGCGCCTCGAGCGCCAAACCACTCCTGTCGCGCGGTGCGGACGATCGCCCGGAGCCTTCCCGGCCGGGCGGTCGCCCG
This sequence comes from Candidatus Dormiibacterota bacterium, assembly GCA_035319405.1. GTDB lineage: Bacteria > Chloroflexota > Limnocylindria > Limnocylindrales > CSP1-4 > DASPUH01. The sequence continues at coordinate 872 of DATHCS010000280.1, forward strand.
CCGCCGCACGGTCGCGGGCGAGCCCGCATGGCCTCGGCTAGACTCAGGCCCTCGTGGCGACCCCTCGCACGCGCGGTGCTCGGCGTGCCGTCCTGGCTGGCCTGACCGCGCTCGCCCTGCTCGCCTGCACCTCGCCTCCCGCTTCGCCATCCCCGAGCCCTTCGATCAGCCCCACGCTGCCGCCCGATCCCGCCGCCGGCACGCTGCGCATCGGCGTGGCGGCGGATCCGACGGACTTCCTGCTGCCGGGCGACGACCAGTCGACGCGGCTGCTCGACACGTTCATCCACGCGACGCTCTACCGTCTCGCGGCCGACCTGAGCCCGCGCCCTGACCTGGCCGCGGACGATCCCGTCCGCAGCGCGAACGGGCTGCGCTGGACCGTGGCGCTCGCGCCGGACCGCCGTTTCAGCGACGGCAGCCCGGTCACGGCGGCCGACGTGGTGGCCACGTACCAACTGGCGCTTGCCGCGGCCTGCCCGTTCGCCGACCTCTGCACGATCGCGCGCAGCGCCATCAGCGCGGTCGCCGCGCCGGATGCCGGCCACGTGGCGTTCAGCCTCCGGCGACCGTGGGCGCCGCTCCAGACGGAGCTCCTTGCGGCCCTGCCGATCCTGCCGGCGGCCGCTCTCCAGGCCAGCCTGGCCCGCCTCGTCTCCAATGCCCAGGCCGTGGACGTCGATGCCCTGAACGATCTGCTGGGTCGCATCGAGGACGCCACCAACCAGGACGCCTGCTTCGCGACCAACCCGCCGCTCAGCTGCCAGAACGCCACGTACGTGCCCTACCTCGAGACGGTCCTCCAGCAGGCCAGGGTGGCGCTGCCGCATCGCGAGCTGCTGGTCGGCGCCGACGGAGCGCCGGACGCGGAGCGCTACGGCGAGGCGCTGCTGGCACGGGCGAAGGCCCTTGGCCAGACCCTCGCGGCGGGTGGCACCGAGCGGCTCGCGGCGGCCCTTCCGTTGCTCGACCTCGAGGAGGCACCCGTCGGAGCAGGGCCGTTCCGCCTTGCGTCGTACCAGCCGGGCCAGGCCGTGGACCTGGTGCGCTGGGCCTCCGCCGCTGCACGGGGGGTGCCGCAGCGCGTCCACCTGGCGATCGTCGCCGATGCCGCCACCGCGGCCGCGGCCCTGCAGGCGGGCGATCTCGACTGGCTGCCCGACGTGCTGCCCGACCTTGCCGCGGGGCTCGGCACGGCCGCCGGGGTGCGGGTCGGCACGCGGCCGTCGGAGACGCTGCGCCTGCTCACCTTCAACGTGCGCACGGGCCATCCCTACGCGGACCCCGTCGCCCGCCAGGCCTTCGCCGCCTGCATCGACCGGGCGGCCGACTGGCAGGCTGCTGGCCAGGGCCAGGCGCAGGGCCAGCTCGCCTCGGGGCTGCTGCCGCCCGGCTCGTGGGCCGCTCCAGGCGACCTGGCATGGCCCGCCTACGGGCCGGCGCAGGCGCAGGCGGCGTTACAGGCGGACGGCTGGCAGCGCGGCCCTGACGGCATCTTCGCCCGTGGGGGGCAGCGGCTGGCGAGCACGATCTACGTGCGGCCGGGTCGGGCGGACCTGCTCGACTTCGCCGCCACGGCGGCGACGCAGCTGAAGGCCTGTGGGATCGCCCTCGACGTCCAGGCCATCAACCTCAGCGGCCAGGCCCTGCTCGACCAGCTCGAGTACCCCAACACGTTCGAGACGTACTTCGGGACG
>DATHCS010000281.1:0-8472 GCA_035319405.1 Candidatus Dormiibacterota bacterium
GGCCGCCGCCAGCGGCACCTCGCGCAGGATGCGCACCGCCCGCAGCGTCACGTCCTCGAGGTTGCCGATCGGCGTGGCCACCACGTAGAGCGTGCCGCCGCTGACGGCCTCGGCCGAGACGGGCTGGGTCATGCTAGCCCGGTGGGCGGGCCGAGCCGGGCCGGCGCCGGGGGTAGAGGTAGTCGACACCGGTCGTGCGCGAGGACATCTTGGCCACGGGGGGCACCTGGCGCTTGAACTCGGCCGCCGCCACCATGCCCGTGACCCGCTCGATCGTGACGGCGTCGAAGCCCAGCGCCAGCAGCTCGTCCTCGCTGCGCCTCCGGTCGACGAGCCAGAAAAGCAGGCGGTCGACGTCCGCGTACTCAAAGCCCACCTCGGCCTCGTCGGTCTGACCGGGCCACAGGTCGGCGGAGGGCGCCTTGCGGATGATCCCCTCGGGCACCCCCATGGCCTCCGCCAGCTGCCGCACCTGGGTCTTGTAGAGGTCGCCGATCGGGTTGAAGGCGCAGGCGTTGTCGCCGTAGATGGTGGTGTAGCCGATGAGCGCCTCGGTCTTGTTGCCGGTGCCCACCACGAGCGCGTTCCAGGCCGCCGACAGGTCGTACAGGATCGCCATGCGCACCCGTGCCATGAGGTTGCCGCGCCGTCGCGGCGTGGCCTCGCGGCCCTCCGGCCCGAGCGCGCCCACCTCGGCCGCGACACCCGCTTCGCTCCCCCCGTAGTAGGCGTCGACGAGCGGGCTGATCTCGATCAGGCGACTGGGGCAGCCCAGGGCGGCGACGACGGACTCGGCGTCGGCGCGCGAGGCCGGGGCCGATGTGCGGTACGGCAGCAGCGCGCACAGCAGCCGCTGCGGCCCGACCGCCTCGGCTGCCAGGTAGGCCACGAGAGCGGAGTCGATGCCGCCTGAGAGGCCCAGTACGAGCCGCTCGAAGCCCGCCTGGCGCAGCTGGCCGCGGATGAAATCGACGGCGATCCGCCGCGCGACCGCGGTGTCGATGACCAGCTCCGCGGGCAGCTCATAGGCCGGCCCGGGCGCGCTCATCGCTTGGCGGCCGACGATGCCGTCGGGCCGGCTGCCGGCGAGGCCAGATCGAAGCCGGGTTCGGCCCCCGGCTCGGCGGTGGCGTCGGGCGCCTCCCCTGCCCGCTCGCGCACGATGCGCTCGAGCTGCCGCAGCATGACCTCCGGCCGCTCGTCGCGCAGCAGCGGCAGGGCGATGCGCTCCCGTCGCAGGTCCGCCAAGTCGATCTCGGCCACGTAGAGCCCCTCGTCGAAGAGCGGCGCCTGGAGGATCGTGGCGCCGCTCGGCGCGATGATCTCGGAGCCGCCCCAGAAGCTGATCGATTCATCGACGCCGACGCGGTTCACGAAGACCACGAAGCTGGTCGTGAGCTGGGCGTAGGCCCGCATGATCGTGCGCCACGAGCTGGCCGTGCCCAAGCCGGCCTCGTTCACGGCGGCCACGTCGCGACCAGGCGAGGACGAGATGTTGATCAGCAGCTGCGCCCCGTCCAGGGCCAGCAGCTGCGGCACGGACAGGTGCCAGAAGTCCTCGCAGATGCCCAGGCCGACGCCCACGCCGAGCCGGCTCGCGACCGCCCGGACCTGCGCGCCGGCGCCGAAGAAGCGCCGCTCGTCGAAGAGGCCGTAGTTGGCCAGGAAGACCTTGCGGTGCACGTGGCGCACCACGCCGTCCTCGGCCAGCAGCGCGGCGATGAAGAGGCGATGGTCGGCCGACTCCTCGACGAAGCCGATGACCGCGCTGAGACCCGCCGTCTCGGCCACCAGCGCCGACAGGCGCGGATCGTCGAGGCGCATGGCCACCTCGGCGTTGAGGTCTTGCAGGAGGTAGCCGGTGAGGCCGAGCTCGGGAAAGACCACTAGATCGGCGCCCGCCTCGCGCGCCTCGGCGAGGCGCGCCCGGTGCAGCGCCAGGTTCGCCTCGACGTCGCCGAGACGCGGCGCAAGCTGGACGAGCGCGATGCGGAGCGGCTGCACGAGCCGAGTCTAGCGGCTCACCCTCCGGCGACGGGAGCGGTGGCCGGCGGCGCGGCCGGGGCGTCGGTCGTGCCGCCGCGCACCCCCACCGCCTGGCGCTGCTCGGCCGAGCCGTCGACCTGTTCGGCGAAGTGGCAGGCCACCTCGTGGCCGGGCGCGAGCTCGCGCATGGCCGGGTCCTCCTCCGAGCAGCGCTCGGGATTGCCGAGGCGCTCACGCAACCAGCAGCGGGTGTGGAAGCGGCAGCCGGAGGGGGGCGCGGCCGGGCTGGGCACGTCGCCCGTGAGGATGATGCGGCGCCGCGTGGCCTCGATGGCCGGGTCGGGGATGGGCACGGCCGACAGGAGCGCCACGGCGTACGGGTGCAGGGGGCGTGCGTTGAGCTCGCGCGAGCTGGCCAGCTCGACGATCCGTCCCAGGTACATCACGGCGATGCGGTCGCTGATGTGGCGCACCACCGAGAGGTCGTGGGCGATGAAGAGGTAAGTGAGGCCGAACTGGCCCTGCAGCTGCTCGAGCAGGTTGATGATCTGGGCCTGGATCGAGACGTCGAGGGCGCTGATGGGCTCGTCGGCGACGATCAGATCCGGGTTGACCGCCAGGGCCCGCGCCACGCCGATGCGCTGGCGCTGGCCGCCACTGAATTCGTGGGGGTAGCGCGCGCCGTACTCGGGGTTGAGACCGACCGTCGAGAGGAGCTCGCCCACCCGCTCGCGCCGCTCGCTGCCGCTGCCGATGCCGTGCACGTCGAGCGGCTCGCGGATGATCGCGCCCACGGTCATGCGCGGGTTGAGGCTGGCGTAGGGATCCTGGAAGATCATCTGCATGCGCCGCCGCATGCGCCGCAGCTTCTCCCCCTGGAGGGTCGCCATGTCCTGGCCGTCGAACACGATGCGGCCGGCGGTGGGCTTGTAGAGCCGCACCACGGCCCGCCCGGTGGTGCTCTTGCCGCAGCCCGATTCGCCCACCAGGCCCAGCGTCTCACCGCGGCGCAGGGAGAAGGTGATGCCGTCCACCGCCTGCACGTCGCCGATGTGGCGCTCGAAGATGATGCCCTCAGTGATGGGGAAGTAGACCTTCAGGTCCTCCACCCGCACGAGCGGCTGCGGTTCGGCGACCCCGTCGGAGGGGGCGCCCGCGGCGCTCCCCACGGGGATCGAGGACGGGGATACGCTCACCGCCGCTCGTCCTCCTCTGGTGGCAGGGGCAGGCCCGCGGCCCCGTAGAGCGGCGTCGAGGGGCCCTCCTGCCGGTCGAAGGTGACCGGCGCGTCCTGGGGGAAGACCGCCACGCCGTCGACGAGCGGCTCGCTGGCCGCCAACTCGTCGACGACCGAACCGGGCGGCGGCGCGGCGTGGAAGTCACTGCGCAACGGGTGACCTGCGACGGCCTCCTCGGGCGTGGGCGGATTGTGGCAGGCGATCCGATGCTGCACCCGGGCGCCGGCCGTGCCCGACGTGGGGATCGCCACCAGTGGTGGATTCTCGCGCCAGCAGGCCTCGACGCGCCACGCGCAGCGCGGCGCGAACGGACAGCCCACCGGCGCCTCTCGCTGATCGGGCGGACGGCCTTCGATCGGGATCAGCGCCTCGCCCCCGGCCGCGTCGAGGCGGGGGATCGAGTGCAACAGGCCCACCGTGTACGGGTGGGAGGGATGCGCGAAGAGCTCGGCGGTGGTGGCCGCCTCGACGATGTAGCCCGCGTACATCACGTTGATGCGTTGCGTCATGCCGGCGACCACACCCAGGTCGTGGGTGATCAGGATGGCCGCTGTTCCGCTGGTGGTGGTGAGGTCCCGGAGCAACTCCAGGACCTGCGCCTGGATGGTCACGTCGAGGGCCGTGGTCGGCTCGTCGGCGATCAGCAGCTTCGGCTGCAGGGCGAGGGCCATGGCGATCATCACGCGCTGGCGCATGCCGCCGCTGAACTGGTGGGGGAAGCTGCGCAGGCGGTCCTCGGGGTGCGGGATGCCGACCATGGCCAGCAGCTCGACCGCCCGCTGGCGGGCCGCCTCCCGCTCGATCTTGCGATGAGCCCGCACGGTCTCGACCATCTGCTCCTCGACGGTCAGGACCGGGTTGAGGCTGGTCATGGGGTCCTGGAAGATCATGGCGATGTCCTTGCCCCGCAGGTCGCGCATCTCCTCTTCCTTGAGGGAGAGCAGCTCGGTGCCGTCGAAGACGACCCGGCCGCCCTCGACGCGACCGGCGGGCTTGGGCAACAGGCGCATGATGGCCAGGCTGGTGACGCTCTTGCCGCAGCCCGACTCACCAACCAGGCCCAGGGTCTCACCGGCTTCCAGCTCGAAGCTGACCCCGTTGACGGCATAGACCGCACCCTCGTGGGTACGGAAACGCACGATCAGGTCGTCGACCTGGAGCAGGCTCACGGCGCTAGCGCTTCAGACGCGGGTCGAGTGACTCGCGCAGGCCATCCCCCAGCAGGTTGAAGCCGATCGCGCTGATGACGATGGCGACCCCGGGGAAGAAGACCACCCACGCGGCGGTGCGGATGTACCCCGATGCGTCGGTGAGCATGCTGCCCCACTCGGGCGTGCGGGGGTCGGCCGGGCCGAGGCCCAGGAAGCCGAGACCGGCCACGTCGATGATGGCCGTGGCAAGGGCCAGCGTGGCCGCCACGATGAGCGGCGTCAGCGCGTTGGGCAGCATGTGCCGCAGGAGCAACCGCGAGCCAGGCACGCCCACCGAGCGGCCGGCGATGACGAAGTCGGACTCGCGCACGGAGAGCATCGAGCCGCGCAGCAGACGGGCGAAGATCGGCGCGTTGGCCACCGCCACCGCGAGCATGACCTGCGGCAGCCCTTGCCCCAGCCAGGCCACCACGCCGATCGCGAGCAGGATGCCGGGGATGGCCAGCAGGACGTCGACCACCCGCATCATGACCGAGTCGACCCGCCCCCCGACTGCGCCGGCGATGGCGCCCCAGCTGCCCCCGATGGCGAGGCCGACGGTCACCGACATCACGCCGACCACGAGGCTGATGCGCGCGCCGTAGAGGACCCGGCTGAAGAGGTCGCGGCCCTGCAGGTCGGTGCCCCAGATGTGGCCCCCGGTGCCCGGCGGCAGGAACTTGTCGGCCAGCTTGCCGACGGTGGGGTCGAAGGGGGCGATGAGCGGCGCGAAGACCGCCGCACCGACGAAGAGAGCGATGCAGAACATGCCCAGGAGCGCGGGCCCATTGCGCACCAGGCGGCGCAGGGCATCGCCCCACAGGCCGTGGCTGCGCCGGGTATCAACGGGGCGGGCCGAACCGAGCGGACGCGTGATCGCGCTCATCGGTCAGACGTAGCGGATGCGCGGGTTGAGGAAGGCATAGCCGATGTCCACCACCAGGTTGACCACGAGGAAGATCAGGGCGAAGAGCAGGATCGTCGACTGCACCACGAAGTAGTCGTGGTCCTTGATGGCATCCACCACCCACGCCCCGACGCCGTTCCAGGCGAAGACCGTCTCAGTGATGACCGCCCCGGCTAGCAGGCCGCCGACCTGGAGGCCGATCACGGTGATCACGGGCAGCCAGGCGTTGCGCATGATGTGGCGCGAATCGACGCGCTTCTCCTTGAGGCCCTTCGCTCGGGCCGTTCGCACGTAGTCCTCGTTGTTGACGTCGAGCACGGAGGCCCGCGTGATGCGGGTGATGATGGCGAAGGGGATCGTGCCCAGGGCGATGGCGGGCAGGATGAGGTGCTGCAAGCCGCTCACGAAGGCGGGCCAGTTCTGGTCGATGAGCGAGTCGATGAGGATCAGGTTGGTGTGCAGCTCGAGCCCCAGTCGGGGATCGATACGCCCCGTCGCGGGCAGCCAGTGCAGCTGCACTGCGAAGATGTACTGCAGCGTGTAGCCCAGCACGAAGATGGGCACCGAGATGCCCAGCAGCGAGATGACGCTCACGGCGCCGTCGCCCATGGCCTGAGCGTGGCGGGCGGCGAAGCGCCCGAAGGGGATGCCCAGCCCCGCCGCGAAGATCAACGCCGCGACGGTCAGCTCGATGGTGCCCGGGAAGCGGATGAGGAACTCATCGAGCACGGGCCGATTGTTGATGAGGCTCTTCCCGAAGTCGAGCTGCAGCAACCCACCCATGTAGGAGAGGTACTGCTCGATGAGCGGACGGTCGAGACCGAGGTTGTGACGCAGCTCCTCGGTCCGTTCGGGGGTCGCGTGCTGGCCGAGGATGGCCGCGGCCGGATCGCCGGGCAGCAGGTGGATGAAGGCGAACAGGATGAACGACAGGCCGAGGAGCACGGGGATCGCCCCCAGGAGCCGGCGGACGATGTACTTGGCCATGCCCTCGAGACCGTTCTGTCACTCGATGATGCACCGTCCCCCGGGGCCGGCTGGGCCCCGGGGGACCGGGTTCGCTTTGGACAGGCGCCGCTAGGACGCCCGTCCGGTCACTTCGAGATCCAGACCGAGTTGAAGTACTCGGTCAGGTTGCCCGCGCCGACGAAGCCCTGGACGGTCTTCTTGGCGGCGCCTGGCGGCGCTGAGTTGACCAGGGGCACCGTCGGCATGTCCTGGACGATGATGTCCTGGGCCTTCTGCCAGTCGGTGTTGGCCGTGTCGGCGGTGGTCGCCTGGAGGGCCGCCTCCATCGCCGACTTCAGGTCGGCGTTGTTGTAGGCGAACTCGGGGTTGCCCTTGCCACCCTGGAAGTTGAAGAAGGCAGTCCACAGGAAGTTGTCCGGGCCGCCCCAGTCACACGTCCAGCCGATGAGCCAGAGCGGGTAGTTGCCGGCCGACTCGTTCTTGATGTAGCCCGTGCGCCAGCCGGCGCTCTTGAGGGTGACCTTGAAGCCGACGGCCTCCAGGTCCGTGCGGATGGCGTCGGCCATGCCCTTCGGGTCGGGCATGTAGGGCCGCGTCACGTCGTTGGGGTAGTAGAAGTCGATCGCCAGCTTGTCGGCGGAGACCCCGCTGTCGGCGATGAGCTGCTTGGCCGCGTTCGGGTCGTAGGCGGGCATCTGCTCCTGCTTGTAGCCAGGCAGGGTGGGCGGCATCCAGGAGTCGGCCAGCCGCGCCGTGCCCGCGTAGAACGCGTCGATGAGGGCCTGGCGGTTGACGGCCTCCGCGACCGCCTGGCGGATCTTCGGGTTGTCGAACGGCGGATGGGTCTGGTTCATGGCCAGGTGGCCCAGGTTGCAGTAGTCGCCGCGGTTGATCACCTGCAGGTCGGCGTTGCCCTGGATGGTCTGGATGTCGGTGGGCTGTACGATCTGCGCCCAGTCGATGTCACCGGCCTCGAGTGCCTGCGTCTCGGCCACGGTGTCCTTGAAGGGCTTGAAGATGACGCTGTCGAGGTGCGCCATCCCGTCCTTGTTCCAGTAGTCGGCGTTCTTGACGACGGTCACGTGGTCGTTGGGCACCCATTCCTTGAACTTGAAGGGGCCGGTGCCGACCATCGAGGCGCTGTTGGGGCAGGTGCCCTGCGCGTAGCAGCTCTTGGACGGGTCGGGGTTGTCCGCATCGCCGTTCTTGAGCGCCGTCGGGCTCTGGATGCCGAAGACCGAGAGGGTCTGGCTGATCAGGAAGTTCGACTGCGGCACCTTGAGGTGGAAGACGACCGTGCTGTTCGCGTCGTCCGCGTCCACCGAGGCGATATTGGAGTCGTTGCCGTAGCCGCCGAATGTCGCCCCGTAGTAGTAGTTGTAGTCGTTCTGCAGTTCCTTGGGCGTGTTCTTCTGGCGGTCGTAGTTGTACTTCACGGCGGTCGCGTTGAAGTCCGTACCGTCGTGGAACTTGACACCGGTGCGCAGCGTAAACGTGTAGGTCAGGCCGTCGGAGCTGACGTCGGGCAGCTTGGCGGCGAGGACCGGCACGATGTCGGAGACGGTGCCGGGCTTGGTGCCGACCAGGCCCTCGATCACCTGGTTCTGGACGGCCGACGAGTTGCTGTCGCTGATGAGGGCCGCGTCCGCCAGCACCATGTCGCCGGGCAGGCCGGCGATCAGCGTGCCGCCCTCGACGACGGCCGAGCTCGGGCTGGCGCTGGCCGTTCCACTCGCCGGGGCGGAGCCGCTCGGGACCTCCGTCGGTGTCGCCGTGGTGCCCGCGCTGCAGGCCCCCGCCAAGAGGGCGGCGGCTGCGGCGAGGACGCCGAGTCGAGACTTGCGCATACCCATCCTCCTCTGATGGACCGGCCCACCGTGAGCCGGTAGTGCGATGACCGTCCGTGACGACGCCCCGGAGACAGCGCCCCCGCCGTCTCCGTAACTCCCAGGGCGTCCGCGGCGCGCGCCCCGCGCGCGGAAGACGCCTCATATTGCCATGGCCCCGCCATGGCCGCCATTCCCGGCGTCGATCAAGGACCCGCCGGCCCCTGCGGGCTGTCGGGCCCCAGGGCGTCGGTCGGGCCGGGCAACGGCGCCACCGGCGGCAGCTCGGCCTCCTCGTCGACCAGGTCCGCCGTGACGACGGCGGGTGTCTGAGCGGCAGCCGTGGCCACGGTCCG
>DATHCS010000282.1:0-9698 GCA_035319405.1 Candidatus Dormiibacterota bacterium
CGCCGCCGGTGCCGCGCGAGGTGCTGCGCATCGAGGGCGGCCGGCGCCTCAGCGGCGCGGTGCCGATCAGCGGCAGCAAGAACGCGGCCCTCAAGCTGATGGCGGCGGCCACCCTCACCGGAGAGCGCTGCCGCTTCACCAACGTGCCCGAGATCGAGGACGTGCGGGTCATGGCCGAGACGCTGCGGGATCTGGGCGTCGTGGTCGACCACCCCGAGCCGAACGTCTACGAGGTCGCCTCGGGCGACGTTGACTGGCTCTTCGTGCCGCTCGAGGCGGCGGCCAAGATGCGCGCCAGCTTCATCCTGCTCGGCCCGCTCCTGGCCCGCTTCGGGCGGGTGATCATCAGCAACCCCGGCGGCGATCGCATCGGCCGACGGCCCGTGAACCTGCATGTCGAGGCGATGCGGGGCCTTGGCGCCGAGATCGACTACCGCAACGGCTACTACTTCGCGCGCGCGCCCGGCCGGTTGCGCGGGGCCGAGCTCGTCTTTCCCACGGTCACCGTGATGGGCACGGAGAACGCCGTCCTGGCCGCCGCCCTGGCCGAGGGGCGCACGCTCATCCGTCCGGCGGCGCGCGAGCCCGAGGTCGACGACCTGATCGAATTCCTCTGCCAGATGGGTGGCGAGGTGCGTCGCCTGGATGCCGACACCATCGAGGTGGTGGGGCGGCGCCGGCTGCGCGGCGCGGACCACCGGGTGATGCCCGATCGCATCGAAGCCGGCACCTTCGTCGTCGCCGCCGCGGTCACCGGCGGTGACGTCACGCTCGAGGGCGCGCCCTGTGACCACCTCGGCGCCTTCCTGGACGTGCTGGGCCGGGTCGGCGTGTCGGTCGCCTGCAGCCGGGATCGGATCGAGGTCCGCGGCGGCGACGTGGCGGGCGGCGCCTATCGCGCGACCGACGTGGCCACGGCGCCCTACCCCGGTCTCGCCACGGACCTCCAGCCGCCCACCTGCGTGCTGCTGACCCAGGCGGTGGGCCGCAGCAAGGTCCACGAGACGATCTTCGAGGACCGCCTCGAATTCCTCGGCGAGCTGGCGCGCCTTGGCGCCGATGCGGCCGTCCTCGACGAGCACCATGCCATCATCCGCGGCCGCACGCCGCTGCGCGGCGGGGAGCTCGAGATCGGGGACCTGCGCGCAGGCGCCTCGCTCATCCTGGCGGCCATCGCCGCCGAGGGCACCTCCGTCATCCACGGTGCGCATCACGTCCACCGGGGGTATGAGAACATCGAGCGCAAGTTCCAGGACCTCGGTGCGGCCATCGCGCGGCTGCCCGAGGACGTGGCTGCGGAAGGGAGCGCGAGCCGGGCATGAAGATCGGCATCGACCTCGGCACGGCGAACGTGCTCGTCTACGTGAAGGGTCGCGGCATCGTCATCCAGGAGCCCTCGGTCGTCGCGGTCAGCGACGAGAACCACATCGTGGCCGTGGGCGAGGAGGCGCGCGAGATGATCGGCCGCACGCCGGGCAACATCCAGGCCATCCGGCCGATGAAGGACGGGGTCATCGCCGACTACGTCATCACCGAGGCGATGCTGCGCTACTTCATCAAGAAAGCCGGCCGCTCGATGACCAAGCCCGACGTCATGATCAGCGTGCCCTCGGGCGTCACCTCGGTGGAGAAGCGAGCCGTGCGTGACGCGGCGCTCAAGGCAGGCGCCAAGGAGGCCTACCTGATCGAGGAGCCGCTCGCCGCGGCCATCGGCGCCAACGTGCCCATCAGCGGCCCCTCGGGCAACCTCATCATCGACATCGGCGGCGGGACCACGGAGATCGCGGTGATCGCCCTGGGCGGCATCGTGGTCAGCGCCTCGGTGCGCGTGGGCGGCAACCGCTTCGACGACGCGATCACCAACTACATCCGCAAGAAGTACAACCTGATGGTCGGGGAGCGCACCGCGGAGGAGGTCAAGATCCAGATCGGCACGGCCCTGCCGCTGGAGCGCGAGCTGCACATGGAGGTGCGCGGGCGCGACCTCATCGCTGGCCTGCCGAGGACCATCCCGCTCACCAGCTCGGAAGTCATGGAGGCCCTGGAGCAGCCGCTCCAGCAGGTCGTCACGGCGGTCCGGCAGGTGCTCGAGGAGACGCCTCCCGAGCTCTCCAGCGACATCATCGACAAGGGCATGGTGATGTCCGGCGGCGGGGCCATGCTGCGCAACATCGACAAGCTCCTGACCCAGGTGACCGGCGTGCCCTGCCACGTCGCCGAGAACCCGCTCAACTGCGTGGCCCTGGGCACCGGCCTGGCCCTCGAGCACTTCGACTTCTTCAAGAAGTCGTTGGTGCAACGCATCTGACGGCACGCCCGTGAGCGCGGAGGCGTCGGGACAGACCGCCGGCCGGAGGGCGGCGGTCGAGGCGCCGGCCGACGAGGAGCGTGAGGGCTCGCCAGCGGGCGAGGAGCGGCCGCGCAGCTTCGTCGACCTGCACTGCCACAGCTCCGCCTCCTTCGACTCGCTGAGCAAGCCGGCCGACATCGTGCGCCTCGCGCACGAGCGGGGCCTGACCCACCTGGCCATCACCGATCACGAGCGCATCGAGGGAGCACTGGCCGCGCGCGACCTCGCGCCCGACGGGCTGACGATCATCGTGGGCGAGGAGATCCGCAGCGCTGACGGGGACGTGCTGGGGCTGTTCCTGGACCGCGTCGTGCCACCCGGCCTGAGCGCCATCGAGACCATCGCCGCGATCCACGAGCAGGGCGGCCTGGCCGGCCTGCCTCACCCCTTCGACCGCTTCCGCAACTCGGCGCTGGCCGGCGAGCGCGAGGAGCTGCTCGAAGGACTCGCCGAGCAGCTCGACTTCGTGGAGGCCTACAACGCGCGCGTGCCCTTCGCCGAAGGCAACGAGCGCGCGGCGGCCTTCGCGCGCCGCCACGACCTGCCGGGCGTGGCCTCGACGGACGCCCATTCACTGCTCGAAGTGGCGGTCGCCTGTACCATCGTCCCGGGTCTCATCGAGACCCCTGACCAGCTGCGGATCGCGCTTCGCCGAGCGACGCTCCTCACTGGCCACGCCTCGTACCTCGTCCGCGGCCTCACGCCGCTCGCCAAGATCGTCAACCGCGCTCGCGGCAATCGCCGCGTCCGACCCGCAGCGGGACCCTGATGACGGATCAACGCCCCGACCAGCCGGCGCCCGAACGCCCGGATCCGAACCTCTCGTCGCCGGCCCACATCCCGGGCTCGCTGGAGGCCGCCCTGGAGGCGCCCGAGCCGAGCGGCGAGGAGGTCACGGCCGAGTCGATCTCGCTGGTGCGGCGGCTGAAGGACCCGCGGACGATCGTTTCGATCGTCGCCCCGCTCGTGCTGCTCGTGCTGCTGCTGCGGGCACTGCCCGGCTTCCAGCTCGACGCGCTCCCCGCGGCGATCCTGTCGGCCAACCCCTGGTTGCTGCTGGCGGCCTTCCTCGTCTACTACGCGGGCTTCCCGCTGCGCGGCTATCGCTGGTCGCTGCTGCTGCGCGGCGCCGGCACGCGCGTGCGGGTCCGCGATTCGACGGAGATCCTGTTCATCAGCTGGATGGTCAACTGCCTGGTGCCGGCCAAGCTGGGGGACATCTACCGGGCCTACCTGCTGCGCCTCAACCAGGCTGTCTCCACGAGCCGTACCCTCGGCACGGTCTTCGTCGAGCGGGTCATGGATGTCTTCGCCGTGTCCGTGCTGCTGCTGGCGGCGGGCTTCTGGAGCTTCCGCAGCGGGTTCGACCCCTACGTGCAGTTCGTGCTCGGATTGGGCGTCGTGGTGGTCGTGGTGCTGGCCCTGGGCGTCTTCACCATGCGCAACTTCGGACGGCGCATCCTGAGCCGCCTGCCGACCCGCCAGCGCGTGCTGGAGCTGTACGACCGTTTCGAAGAGGGCTTCTTCGCCCTCAGCATCCGCTCGCTGCCGCGCCTGGGCGTGCTGACCGTGCTGATCTGGTCCACCGAGGCCATGCGGCTGGCCTTCGTCATCGCGGCCCTCGGCTACACCGACCTGCACCTCGGCCTATCGGGCATCTTCTTCGTGGCCCTGGCCGCCTCGCTGCTGACCGCCGTGCCCCTCACCCCGGGCGGCATCGGCATCGTCGAGGCCGGCATGGTGGGCATCCTGACCTACATCTACAACGTGCCCCAGAACGAGGCTCTCGCCATCGCCCTCGTTGACCGAGCCATCAGCATCGTCTCGGTCATCGTCATCGGGGCGATCGTCTACGTGCTGTCGGACAAGACCCGCGTGCTGCGCGGCGCGGCCAAGGCGACCCCCGCGCGCCGCGGCACGGCGCCCTAGGCGAGCCGAAGCCCCGGGCGGATCGGCAGGTCCCGGACAGCCCGGATGCCGGCCCCCAGCGGCCGGCATCCGGTGGTGAGGCTGCGGCCGCTCGCGCGGCCGGGCGGGAGAACGCTAGTTGCGCTTGGGGAAGCGAGCGAGGTTGGACGGCGCGCCGCCGCCCACGGCGGGGCTGCCGGCGTGCCGCGCGGCGAGACGGCGCATGCGCACCGCCAGGTAGTACTCCATCACCTGGCGCACCTGCGCCTCGGAGAGGTAGTCGTCGGAACGGAGCGCGTACTCCACGCGGGCCGTGGGGTTGGTGGCCGCCGAGGCGACCAGGCCGAAGTACTGCGGCGTGTCGGCCTCGTCGTGGATCTCGCGCAGCCCGCGCGCCAGCTTCGTGGCGGTACCGAGTGAGGGGGTGCGGTCACCGCGGATCAGACGCGAGATGGTCGAGTGGTCGACACCCGACTGCTGCGCCAGCTGCCGCTGGGACATCTTCTTGGCCTTCAGCTGCGCACGCAGCCACTCGTTGAAGGCGCGACCGTTCTGGACGCTCATCTGCTCGGTACGTGCCTCGCCTGGGACCTGACGACGCCCGCATCATCCGCGGCGCCTTGGAGCACCGATATAGCCCCTTGGTACCCCGCGTCCGGCGGACCAGATACGCTCTTTGCGACGCGGGTGCGCTGCCCTGTGGTGCGGTCCGGATGAGCACGGGGTCCCAGGGCTCGGGCGAGTTCGTCGCGGCACGCAGGGCTCCTGGCCGCTTCAGGCGGCGCCGGCCTCCGGAAGGTCGGGCAGCGGCTCGCCGGCGATGAGCAGGCGCGCACGGGCCATGTTGACGGCGTCGAAGCCGTCGTCCATGCCCGGGGTCTCCAGGTAGGCCGGCACGCGTGCCAGGCGCTCGTGCCGCAGCAGGTGCCCAAGGCCGAGCGGCCCGATCTGGCCGGCGCCAAGATGCTGGTGCCGGTCGGCGTGCGACCCGAGGCCGGCCTTGGCGTCGTTGAGGTGCAGCATCGCCAGGCGGGACGGGCCGAGCAGCTCGTCGAAACGGTGCAGCACCTCGTCGAGCGCCTCGGGGCGGGAGATCTCGTAGCCCGCCGCCCACAGGTGGGCGGTGTCGAGGCAGACCTTCAGGCGCTCCTCGCCGGCACCCTGGCGGGACGCCTCCTCGAGGATCTCGGCCAGCTCCTCGAGGCGGACCCCCACCGCGTCGCCTCCGCCTGCGCTGTTCTCGAGGACGAGCAACGGGCCGTCCGGCAGCGGCCCGGCCGCCGAGAGGGCGCGTGCCATGCCCAGGCCGAGGCGTACCCGGCCAGCCTCGGGCGAGGTGCCGCGATGCGACCCGGCGTGGACCACGACGAAGGCGGCCCCATAGGGCACCGCCATGCGCAGCTCCGCCGCCAAACCCTCGACCGAGCGCGCCCAGAAGTCCTCGTCTGCGCCGGCGAGGTTGATGAGGTAGGCCGCATGCACGGCGGTCGGCCCAAAGCCCAGCTCGGCGAGGCGGGCCCGGAAGGCCGGCAGCTCGGCCGGCGGCGCGGTCCGCCGACGCCAGGCCGTCGGGTTGTCGGCGAAGACCTGCAGGACCGCCGCGCCGATCTCCTGGCCACGCTCGACGGCGCGCACCATGCCCCGTCCGAGCGGCATGTGGCAGCCGATCGGGCGGCCGCCCAGCAGCGCTCGCAGGTCGGTGGGCATCGGCCCGGATGGTAGCCCACCGTTGCCATAGCGGAGGGGCCTGGATCAGCGTGGCGGGCGGACTCGCCGCCCGGCTCGTCGCCCGACTCCGTCGCCCGCCTCCGTCGCCGCGGGCCGGTTCGATGATCGTCGTTTCGATGGACATCGAATCGTGATAGCATGCAGCCCGTGGACGACGCCCTCCTGACGACCCTCAAGGCCCTCGCCGACGCCTCCCGCTTGCGCATCGTGGGCCTGCTCGCGGCGCGACGCATGGCCGTCCAGGAACTGGCTGACGCCACCGGTCTCGCGCCCGCGACGGTGGCCCACCACCTGTCGTTCCTGCGCCACGCCGGCCTGGTGGAGCCCCATCCCCGCCCGCCGTTCGTCGAGTACGAGCTGCGCGTCGGACGCCTCCACGAGGTCGGTCGCCAGCTTGACGCGGCGGGCCGGGCCGGAGCCGCGGAGCCCGAGCAGCTTCCCGGCCCGGACGGTCGCCCGCGCCCCGCGTTCGACGCGCGCGTCCTGCGCGCGTTCGTCAGCGATGGGCACCTGACGTCGATCCCGGCGCAGGAGAAGAAGCGGGTCGTTGTGCTGCGCTACGTGGCGGAGACGGTCTTCGAAGCCGACCGTGAGTACGCGGAGAAGGAAGTCAACCAGCGCCTGGCGGTGCTCCACGAGGATGTCGCCTCGCTACGGCGCTACCTCGTCGACCTGCACTTCATGGAGCGCTCGCGCGGCATCTACCGCCTGCGGCCCGCCGCGGAGTGGCCGACCTAGCCGCTCAGCGCCGCCCGGCGGCGGCCGCGTACGATCCCCCGATGGTCGGCTCGATGAGACCGTACTGCCCGTCGTCGCGGCGATAGAGGACGGCCATCCGCTCGTTCTCGGCGTTGACGAAGATGAAGAAGCTGTGGCCCAGCTCCTCCATGCGGGTGACGGCGTCCTCCTCGAACATCGGCTCGATGGCGAACCGCTTGATCTTGACGATGGGCGGGTGGCCGTCCGTCGCCTCGGGGGGCATCGCCGGCTGTGCGGCGCCCTCGGCCGCCGTGCGCGGCACCCGTACGCCTGCCGGTCGGACCCGCGCCCGCGGCTTCTCCTTGTGCGCGACCGCGCGCCGCTCGAGCTTGTCGACGACCTCGTCGATGGCCGCCCGATAGGTCGCCGCGCGGGAGACGCCGCGCAACGGCCGGCCGTCGATGACCAGCGTCACCTCGATGATGTGGCTGTCGACCACGCGCTTGTGGCGCTCGAGATTGAACTCGACGACCGCCTCAGAGCGGTCGTCGAGCAGCCGCTCGAGGCGGCGGAGCTTCTCCTGGGCGTAGCGGCGATCGGCGTCGGCGACCTCGAAGTTCTTGCCCTTGACGATGGTGCGCACAGTTCGCCTCCTGGCCGGATTCTACCCGCCGGGGGTGCGGCGGCCGATCTTCGCTCAGCGCTCCCGCGCGACGACGAGGGCGGCCACGCTCCGCGCACCCGCGAGCCGCAGCGCGTGCGCGCAGGCCGACAGCGTGGCGCCCGTGGTGAGGATGTCGTCGACCAGCACGACCGCCCGCCCGACGAGGCGGCCGCTCGCCGCCTCGTCGACCTCGAAGGCGTGTCCCACGTTGACCGCCCGGGCGTGCCGGTCGAGGGCGTGCTGGGCCGCCGTGCGCTGCGTCCGGCGCAGCGCACGGATCATCGGCAGCCGGAGCTCATTTGCGGCCGCGTCCGCGAGGAGCACCGCCTGGTCGTAGCCGCGCTCGCGGAGGCGCGCCGGATGGACGGGCACGGGCACCAGCAGCTGGCCCTCGCGTCCCGCACGTGCCCAGCGCCGCGCAAGCGTCCGCCCGAGCGGCCCCGCGAGGTCCCGCACCCCGCCGTACTTCAGGGCGTGGAGGGCCGCCCGGCAGGACCCGCTGTAGGACGCCAGCCACTCGAGCTGCTCGAGGCCGGCCGGCACCCGGATCACGAGGCCGAGCGGGGCGCCCGGCGGCTCCGCGAGGCGCCGCAGCAGGGGGGCGTGGCAGGCGGGGCAGATCAGCTCACCCTCCCGCCCACAGCCGGCACACGCCGGCGGCAGGATCAGGTCGAGCACGACGCGCACCGCGAGAGGATCTACGGGATCGCCGCATCGCCGATCACCGGCGGCTTGGCGCCCGCGTAGCGCGACCCTGCGACCGCGGGCTCGGACCGGCCGCCGGCCCTGCCCGTATCATCGCGGCCATGCAGGCCGCCGCGAGGCTCGATCGCGCCACCGTGATCGGGCTGGCGCTGGGGGTGGCGGGCATTCTGGCCCTGCTGGCCCTGCAACCCTTCTTCAGCACGACCCGTGGCTACGGTTACGACCTCCAGGCCTACGTGGCCGCGGCCCAACGCGTGGCGGCCGGCGGCACGCCCTATCAGCCGGAGACGCTCGGCGGTCCCTTCCGTCCTGGCCCGGCTGGCCTCTACCTCTACCCCCCGCCGCTGGCCGCTCTCCTGGCGCCGTTCTCCGGGCTGCCCTTCGAGGCCCTCGCGGCCGGCTGGTGGATCCTCCGCGTGGGCGGCCTGGCGGGCGCGTGCGCCCTGCTGCCCGTCCCCACCTGGATCCGCGGCGTGCTGCTCGCCGTCGCCGCGATCAGCTACCCGGTCCTCATCGACCTCAACCTCGGCAACGTCAGCCTGATCGTGCTGCTGTTGACCGTCTGTGCCTGGCGCTGGCTCGATCGACCCGCCGGTTCGATCGCCGTCGCCGCGGCGCTCGCGCTGCGCCCGACGCTGGTCGTGCTGCCGCTCTGGTCCCTGCTGCGGCGCCAATGGCGGGCCGTGGCGTGGACGGTCGGTGCCGGTCTCGCCCTGATCCTGCTCACGCTGCCCCTGGTGGGCCTCGGTGCCTACGGCGACTACCTCACCGTGCTGCGCAATCTGAGCGACCTGACGGGGATCGAGCGGAACGTGGACCTGGGCTCCGCCGCGCTGCTGCTGGGGCTGCCGGGCTGGGTCGCCCAGCTGGCGCTGCTGGCCGGCTACGCCCTGGCGGTGCTGGCCATCGGCCTGGGCCTGCGACGCGATCGGGACACGGGCTTCGTGGTGACCGTGATGGCCTCGCTGCTGCTCGCGCCCTTGCTGTGGGTGCACTACCTCGTGGCGCTGCTCCTGCCCGCGGCCCTGCTGGCCGCACGGGGCTACGCTTGGGCCGTGCTGCTGCCGCTGCTGGGCTGGCTACCCGAGCCGGCCCTGCCCCTGGTGGCCGTCGCCGCGAGCTTCCTGCCGTTCCTGGGGTCTAGGACGCTCGACGCTCGTCCAACCAGAGCCGCAGCGGCGCAGCCAGGATGACCGTGGTCGAGAGGTAGATCGAGGGGATCGCCACGACCACGGCCAGCGCACTCAGCCAGGGCCGGCGCAGCACGAAGCTGCCCAGCGCGGCGAGCAGGAGGGCCAGCGGGAGGCGCCAGTACCAGGCAGGAACCCAGGGCGGCGTGATGGCGATGGCCGTGGGCTGGCGCGACAGGTAGGCGATCCACTCCGGCCAGAGGCCGAGGACGGGCAGCGTGATCGCGAGGCATAGCAGCGCCGCCAGGGCGGCTTCGCGCCATCGCCGTGGTGGCAAGGCCAGGATCGGCGCCAGCTTGGCGAAGGCCATCAGCGTGAGCGGCGCTACCCGCGCGAACGAGGCGAGGCTGGGTCCGCGCCCCGGTGCGTCCGACCAGGCCCGCGCGTGGTGGGACCAGGCCAGCACGATGGCGGCCGCGATGAGCAGGTCGATGTTGCCCGCCGAGATGACGAA
>DATHCS010000283.1:0-2266 GCA_035319405.1 Candidatus Dormiibacterota bacterium
CCAGGCCGATCGCCGCCGGCTGGAGGCCCAGGTCCCGAACCGCATAGAGCAGGAACAGGGCAAAGACCATGTTGCCGAAGAGGTTGGACGAACCCGTGCACGCCGCGATGTTGCGCAGGTAGCGGTGGGTCAGCACGTAGCGCAGGCCGGTGCGCACCTCGGAGACGATGCTCGGGTGGCCGTCCGGCCCGGACGGCTGGGGCGCCGGCTCGACCTTGCGAATGCGCCACAGGAAGAAGGCCGAGCCGAGGTAGCTCAGCGAATCGAGCAGCACCGTGAAGGGCGCCGCGAAGACCTGCACCAGCCCGCCCGCCAGCGGCTGGCCCGCGATCTGGGCGGCGGAGCGACTGACCTCGAGCTTGGCGTTGCCCTCGATCAGGTCGTCGTTCTCCACGAGGGCTGGCAGGTAGGACTGGTAGGCGCCGTCGAAGAAGACCGTCGCCACGCCGTTGACGAAGCCGACCACGTACAGCTGCCAGATGGTCAGGGCGCCCAGCGCGTAGGCGATGGGGATCGTCAGCAGGCTGACGGCCCGCACCAGGTCGCCGCTGATGAGGATCGGCCGTCGCAGCAGGCGATCGATCCACGCCCCAGCCGGCAGCGTGAAGAGGAGGAACGGCAGGAACTCGACCGTGCCGAGTGTCGCCACCTGGAACGGGGTGGCGTCCAGGAACGTGATGGCCGTGAAGGGCACCGCGAAGAGGCTGATCTGGGTGCCGAACTGGCTGATCGTCTCGGCCGTCCAGAGGCGCGCGAAGTCCGCATGGCGCAGCAGCCCCAGCCGCCCGCGCGAAGCCGCCTCGAGGGGCAGCGCGGGGGGCGCCACGGGCGGCAGCGCGCCGTCAGGCACCGGTTCGGCCGACAGCGCCGGATCGGACTCGTCGAACATGCGGTGGACGGCAGTCTACCGGGGGCTCCCCGCGCCGCCAACCTCCTCGAAGCGGTCGACCCAGCGGATGCCCGTGGCCGCCAGGTACGCATGGATGGCTGAGCCAAGGGTCGGGAAGAAGGCGCCGTCCCCCCCGAAGTGGTCGTACAGCCCGTAGTCGCGCAGGTGATCCTTGACGGGCCCCTTGATCTCGGCGAAGGCGAGCCGGATGCCCTGTGCCTCGAGGTCGTCGTGGAGGCGGGCCAGCGTCTCCGCGCCGGTCGTGTCGACGTCGGTCATGGGCTCGCCGGCGATGAGCAGCCAGCGCGCCGGTTCGGCCCGCGCGGCCAAGTGGCGCCGCACCTCGCGTGCGAAGTGGTCGGCGTTGGCGAAGAAGAGCGGCGCGTCGAAGCGGTAGACGAGCAGTCCCGGGACCTGCTCGGCGTCGGGGTGCCGTTCGACGTCGTGGTAGCCCTTGCGATCGCCGAGGCGTCCCAGCACGGCCCCGTACGGGCGCCACAGGCGGGCCACGAAGGTCCCGATGGAGAGGCTCACCGCGACCACGATACCGGGCAGCACCCCGAAGAGGACGACTCCGGCAAGCGCCGCGAGCGAGAGCAGGCACTCCGAACGCCGCGCCGACCACAGCCAGCGCACGGTCGCCAGGTCGAGCAGGCTGAGGCCGGCGGCGATGACGATGGCCGCCAGCGTTGCCGAGGGGAAGTTGGCCAGCAGGTTGCCGCCGGCCAGCAGGACCAGCAGCACGACCAGCGCGCCCACCACGCCCGAAAGCTGCGTCTGTGCCCCCGCCGCGATGCTCACCGGCGTTCGCGACGAGCTGGCGCTGATGGGGAAGCCCTGGAAGAGCCCGGAGGCGAGGTTCGCCGCGCCGATGGCGGCCACCTCGTGGTTGGGGCTCACCGTCACTCGGTCGCGCGCGGCGAGGGCGCGCGACAGGGCGGACGTGTCGGTGAGGGCTACGAAGGCGATGCCCAGCGCAGCCAGCAGCAGCGGCTGCAGGTCCTCGACGGGCACCGCCGGAATGGCCGGCACCGGGAAGCCACTCGGGATGGGCCCCACCACCACGACCCCGTGCGCGGTCAGGTCGAACAGGACCACGGCGATCGTCGCGCCCACCGCGGCGACCAGCACGCCGGGGAACCATGGCCAGCGCCAGCGCAAGCCGAGGATGAGGCCGAGCGAGAGCAGGCCGACGGCGAGCGCGGTCGGGTTCGTCGCGCCGTTCTGCAGCCCCTGCACGAACTGGGTCAGCTGGCCGGGCAGGTCGGACGCGGTGACGGTGAATCCGAAGAGACGGGGCAGCTGACTGACCACGATCACCAGGGCGATGCCGTTGAGGTAGCCGACGCGCACCGGGCGGCTGATCAGCTCGGCCAC
>DATHCS010000284.1:0-2277 GCA_035319405.1 Candidatus Dormiibacterota bacterium
CGGGGATCTCGTTCCCGTGGCTCGGCCGGACCTTCCGCGGCGGCCGCAGGTATCGCGTCATCGCCGTCGAGCCCGAGGCGGCGCCCAGCCTCTCGCGCGGCACGTACACCTACGACTACGGCGACACGGCGAAGCTCGCGCCGATGGTCAAGATGTACACCCTCGGCCATGACTTCGTGCCCGAGCCGATCCACGCTGGCGGCCTCCGCTACCACGGCATGTCGCCGCTCGTGAGCCTCCTCAAGGAGCACGAGGTGATCGAGGCCCGCGCGGTGCACCAGCGAGCGACCTTCGAGGCCGGCGTCACCTTCGCCCGCGCGGAGGGCATCCTCCCGGCCCCCGAGCCCACCCACGCCATCAAGGTCGCCATCGACGAGGCGATCGCGGCCCGAGAGGCCGGGCAACCGAAGGTCATCCTCTTCAACCTCTGCGGGCACGGCCACTTCGACCTGTCCGCCTACGAGCGGTACCTGGCCGGCTCCCTGGAGGACTACGAGTACCCGGCCGAGCAGGTCGAGGCCGCGCTGGCCGGGCTGCCCCAGGCCTGATCCGGCCCGGGTCGAACCCCCTCAGCCCCGCGCCGAATCCGCCGGTTCGCCGGCCGGAAGCCAGCTGCCGGGCGGGGCGAAGCCGCGGCAGCCCTCGGGGTCGATCAGCTCCGCCAGCAGCGCCACGCCGTCCACGACGCGCGGGCCGGGCCGGCTGAAGTAGGCCGATCCATCCAGCGCGTACACCTCGCCCTGCGCCGCCGCGGGAAGCGCGCCGAATCCCTCCGGCCGGGGCGTTCGTGCCCACTCTGCGGCCGTGCCGGCGGCATCGAAGCCGCAGGGCATCAGGAGCAGCTGATCGGGCTCGACGTCGCCGACGGCACGCCAGGTGGTCTCCACCGACCGCTCGCCCTCCCGGCCGAGGAGCTCCCAGCCGCCGGCCAGGCGCACCTGCTCGGGCACCCAGTGCCCGGCCGCGAACGGCGGGTCGAGCCACTCCAGGCAGACCACGCGACGGGCCGGCACGCCCTCCAGGCGGCGCTCGAGCACGCGATTCTCGATGGCCGCGAGCCGCTCCCGCAGCAGCTCGATCAGGCCCACCGCCTCGTCCTCGGCGGCGCAGTAGGCCCCGACGGTGGCGATCGAGTTGAAGATGCCCTCGATCGAGGTCGGCTCGAGGCTCACCACCGTCACCTCCGCGTCCAGGGCGCGCGCGGCCTCGCTCACCTGGCGATAGCCCACCGCGCAGACCTCGCAGAGCTCCTGCGTCAGGATCACCTCGGGCCGGGCGGCGGCAAGGGCGCGCTCGTCCAGGCGGTAGATCGCGCTGCCGCCATGCAGCTGCGCCCGCACGCGATCATGGACCTGACGGCTCGTGGCACCGGGGACGGCGCCCGTGTCCTCGGTCAGGACCGGCACGGCGGCGGCCTGCGGCGGGTAGTCGCACTCGTGGGTCCGGCCGACGAGCTCATCCCCCAGCCCCAGCGCGAAGACGATCTCGGTGGCGGACGGGAGCAAGGAGACGATGCGCATCGGGGTTGCCGGGTCGCGGGTCGCGGGAGCCTGACGGCGCGGGCCGGGGCCCGGGCTCGGGCGGGTGGTCAGGGCCTCGGGAGCGACCGACCGCTCAGCCGGCCGGCTTCCACTCGTCGATCTGCGCGCGCGCCGCGGCCTTGTCCTTGAACCAGAGCGCGTTCACCCCGGTGTACTGCGCCCACTCGGCGGGCAGCGAATCTTCCGGGAAGATCGCGTTGACCGGGCACTCCGGCTCACAGGCGCCGCAGTCGATGCACTCGTCGGGATCGATAAAGAGCGTTCGATCGACGCCCTGCTCGAAGTGGATGCAATCCACGGGACAGACGGCCACGCAGGCCTGGTCCATGACGTCGATGCAGGGCTCGGCGATGACGTAGGTCATGCGCGCTGCGCTCCTCTGGGTGCTTTGGGCCTCCCAGTGTAGCGTCCGGCCCGCGCGGTGCGCAGCGTCGCGGGCTGGGTAGCCGGTCGCCGGACCCTCTCAGGGAGCGGGCGAAGCGAACTCGATGTGGCCCACCATGCCGTGCTCCACGTGCCCGGGGATCTGACAGGCCACCTGGAGCTCGCCGTCGGCAGGAACCTCGTAGAGGACGCTCGTCGACTCGCCCGAGCGCAGGTAGACGCGCAGCCCACCGAGCTCCGACGGCAGGCTCACCGGCGGCGGGGTGGCGGTGATCACGTCGGGCGTCCGGGCGGCCTCGGCGCTGGCCCATGCCGCCTGCACCTCGGGTGATCCGATCACCAGCTCGTGGGG
>DATHCS010000285.1:0-2891 GCA_035319405.1 Candidatus Dormiibacterota bacterium
TCGGTGAAGAAGCGCAGCGGCATGCGCTGCAGGTGTGCGTAGAGCGCCTCGCGCAGGTCTGCCATCACGTGCTGGCCGACGGCGTTGGAGAGGTACGTCTGGCCGACCCCGATCAAGCCGCTCACGATCGGCACCACGATCATCAGGGCCACGAAGGCGTTGAGCAGCAGCCAGTCCTTCTGCGGGATGGCCACGTCGATGAGCAGCTTCAGCAAGTACGGGTTGACCAGGCCGAGCAGGCTCGTGGTGAAGATGGCGAAGAGCACCACCGCCACTTCCCGGCGATAGGGGCGGAAGAAGGCGGCGATGCGGCGCACCGTCGCGGCGCGGCGCTCGGGGGGCACGAAGGTGTCCGGCTCGGGCGCCATGCCGAATCCGCGCCCGCCACGTCCGGCCGGCACCCCGGCGGCGCGGGCCGCGCCGCCCATCCCCCGCGGTCTGAAGCCCACTCAGGGCCTCGGCTTCGTAATCATGTAATCACGCCCATGATACGCCGGGCCTCCGGAGAGCCCCGGCAGGCCCTATGGCGTGGCCTCCAAGTTGAGCTCGGCCGGCGCCGGCTGTGCGTGGTCGGCGGCCCCGGCCGCCAGCTCGACGTCGCCGAGGCGTCGCCAGCGCGTGGCGAAGAGCCAGGCCAGGCCGTAGAGGCCGGCCACCACCAGCAGCAACGCACGGTAGCCGGTCAGCAGGGCCAGGTACTCCAGGGCTCCGCCCAGCATGGCCCCCAGCAGGTTGGAGGCGAAGGCCATGTCCGCCGTGCGCGTGTCGCGGAAGGAGTAGGTGAAGACGAGGTTAGCGAAGAAGACCGGCGCGAAGGCGAGCGCGGCGGCCAGCAGGTAGCGCAGCCAGGGCGGATCGAGGATGAGCGACTCCGGGGGGATCAGGAAGGCGACCGCCAGGGAGATGAAGAGGGCGGCATACAGGAAGCCCGGGCGCGTGATGTGCCAGCGGGCGTTCACGGCGATCGCCAGCAGCACGCTGCAGAGGATGGCGAAGAAGGCCAGCGCGTTGACCAGCCAGGTCGTGCCGAAGAGTAGGCTGAAGCTGACCAGGCTACGCGTCTCGAGGAGCAGGAAGGCCATGCCCAGCGCGAAGAAGTGCGGGCTGAAGCGGCGCAACGACGTGCCGGTCACCTTCGCCCCCAGCACGACTGCGCCGAAGGCGACCACCAGGACGAAGGCCAGCGCGCCCAGGTAGTAGGGGGCGATGTCGGGCGTGCGCAGGTAGAGGAATGGCCAGTCGTCCGTGGCCGGCGTGGGCGTCGGCTGGCCCGCGTCGGGCAGCGTGCTGACGCCGTCGCCGGGAGGTGGGCCGCCCTTCAACGCGGCCACGGCCGGCCCGTCGGCGAGCGCCGCCTGTACCTCCGAGTAGGTGCGCACCAGGGGCGGCGTGTCAAACGCGTCGGTCAGCATCGACTGCAGCTTGGTCACCAGCCACGGCTCGCGGTAGTAGTTGTAGAGCACGAAGACGCCGTCGGGCGCCAGGTGGTCCCGCACGCTGGAGAACGCCTCCTCGGTGAAGAGGAAGGACTCCAGGCGCACGTTCGCCGTGGTGCTCACCAGCGTCAGCGAGTCGGGCAACGCGAAGATCACCAGGTCGTAGCGCTTGTCGGTGGTGCGCAGGTAGGCCCGCCCGTCGTTGATGATCGAGGTCACGCGCGGGTCCTGGTAGGGGTGGTCGGGATGCAGGTCGCGCCCGATGGCCTGGATGTCCGGGTCGATCTCCACCGCATCCACGTGGCCCGCGCCGTGGGCCAGGGCGATGGCCACGTCGCTGCCGCTGCCGGCCCCCACCACCAGCACGTTCTGGTACGTCTTGCCCGGGAACCAGCGGTAGACCTGCTGGTAGAAGGGTTCCTGTGGCCCGTTCACCGGGTGCAGCGCCTGGTGGGGGATGCCGTTGACGTTGATGCTGACCATGCCCGTCGTGTCGGTGTATGTCGTGATTCGGTAATACGGGGACCAGATCACGGCTCCGCCCGAGAGTTGCGCATCGACCAGGTAGAGCACCAGCAGCATCGCGGCGCCGCTCACCGCCGACCACGGCGTCGGCCCGACGCCCAGGGCCAGCAGCGTCAGCAGCACGGCCACCACGGCGAACCACACGAGCGGCGTGGTGCCGGCGGCGGAGAGCGCCGTGAACGCGGCGATACCCGCCATCGACCCCACGATGTCGGTGGCGTAGGCCTGGAGCGGCGGAAGGCTGCGCAGCAGCGGCCCCAGCGGCAGCGCCAGCGCGGCCATCAGGGCGGTCACCAGCAGGAAGACCAGCGGCAGCACAAGGTAGTTGACGTCCGCCGCGCGGTTCTCGGCCAGGCCGAAGAACAGCTCGCTCGAGGAGCGCACCTGGACGTTCAGCTCGGCCGTGCCCACCAGCATCACCACGGCCAGCAGCAGCACCGCGAACGGCGAGATGGGCAGCCGCCGGCCGTTGCGGCCCAGCAGGATCCCCACGCCGATGCCCAGGAAGCTGCCCATCAGCACGAAGTTGCTGAAGTAGCCGATGTACTTCACCTCGGCGGGGATCCAGCGGATCAGCAGCAGCTCGACGAAGAGCAGCGTCCCGCTGGTCAGGAACAGGCGCACCCGCACGTCGCGCAGCAAGGGCGCGGGTGGGAGCGAGCGGCGCGGGCTCGGCAGCGCCTGGCGCGGGCTCGGCGGCATCGCGCGAACGTTAGCGGGAGTCGGTCAGGCGTGCACGCGCGATGAGCGTGGACCGGTGAGCCGGGAAGGGCTGTGCGGCGAGGTCGCCGAGCAGCCCCAACAGGTAGAGCGGCAGGCGACGCTGCCAGGCGCGCGCGAGGTGGCCCGCCGTGCGGATCTCCACGTCCGCGAAGCCCGCCTCCCGGAGTGCGGCGCGCAACCGGGCCGGGTCGTTGCAGCGGCCGACCA
>DATHCS010000286.1:0-2126 GCA_035319405.1 Candidatus Dormiibacterota bacterium
TGGAAGCGCCGAGCGTCGCGGGGATCGTCAGTAGCGACGGCCTCGAAATCGGCCCTCGCGAGTGCCGCGAACACCGGGCGTTGGGCGATCAGCACCCGACGTACGGCTGCGATGCGCCGCCTGACCTGGACGACCTCGCCCAGCAGGTCGGGCCTGACTCGGCGGAGGGCGAGCCCATCGAGCCGATCGATGTCGTCCTCGAGGCCATCGACGATGCCGAGGTAACTCGTCAGGAGCGCGTCGAGCAGGATGGCCACGAAGGCGGCTGAGTCGAGCTCGCCGACCGGCGTGTCGCGCTCGATGCTGCGGTCTACGTCGTCGAGGAAGGACAACGCCCGCGGGTGGAGCGTGAGCACGAAGTTGCGACCGGCCACGATGTCGAGCCAGTCGGGCGGTCCGGGCCTGGCCGCCTCACCGGCGAGCAGGGGGAGGCGCAACACGAAGGGGGCGCCATGGAGTTCGACGCGCGGCCGGTCGGTCCCCCGCCCGAGCTGGGCGATCGTCGCGGCTTGCACGTCCAGGGGCTGAAGGGCGGCTGCCAGGCCCGCACGCTGATCATCCGCGGCGGCGCGGGACCCCTCGTCTCCGTCGCTCCATTCGCCTGTCCCGTCAAGCCAGAGCAGCTGTCGCTCATGCAGGCGGAGCGACTCGAGCGCCGCGAGGTCGAGGGCCCGGTCCTGGCGATCGGCGTCGAACAGCCGCACCTGGACGCTCATCGCTTCCCGATCGTCGCGAGGCATCATGGGAGGGCCGGACGCGCGAGGCATCCGGCCCTCCCGGGGATCGTGCGAGCGAACGGCTGCAACCGTTCGGCCGCACGCGAGCCGTTCGGCCGTCGCAGGAGCTCTCGCGTCAGATCGGGCCGCGTCCAACGCGCCGCGCGCCGGTCAGCAGGCCGGCCACCATCACCACGAGGATCGCGCCGATGACGGCGATCGCGATCGTGCTCAGGTCGAGCGGGCCCTGAATCGGATCCTGCACGCCGAACAGCGCGCCGGCCAGGAAGCCGCCCACCAGCGCCCCCACGATCCCGAGGACGATGTGGCCGACGATCCCCAGGCCCTCGTCCCCGCGGACGAGAAATCCCGCCAAGTAGCCGGCGATCGCGCCGAGCACGATCCAGGCGATCAGGTTCATCGTCGCTCACTCCTCTCATCGCTCGTCATGGACGCTGACCCGGTCCGGCGCTGCGAGCGCCGGGCGGGGCGCTCGCCGTCCTGGGTGGGACGCCCCGGAGACGGCGAGCCGCCTCAGCCTCGGTCGGGCGATGCTGCGGCGAGGCCCGTCGCGCAGACCGATCGGCTTGCGGTGGCCTTGCAAATCGCCGACGACCGCTCGGGCCGCGCCCCGGCTGCCTGCCGCAGCGCAGCCGCGATGGGGCCGCAAGGTCGAAGCCGCTCGGCTTGAGATGCCCGCAACACGGCGGCCGCAAGACTTGGAACTGCCGGCAGCCGGGCCATCAAGCGTGCGGGGCTCGGTGCCGGCGACCAGTCCGATCCGGAGGCCACACTGCACATCTCATTCGTCGCCACGTATCCGCCGCGCCACTGCGGCATCGCCGCGTTCACGCGCGACCTTCGCCAGGCCATGGGAGGGGGGGAGGTCACGGTCCTCCACCCACCCGGTCAGGCCGATCTCTACCCGATGGAAGTCCGGGGCAGGATCCGGCGTGACCACCGCGCCGACTACCGGCAGGCGGCGCGGGACCTCCGAGGCGGTCCGAGCGAGGTCGTGTCGATCCAGCACGAGTACGGCATCTTCGGCGGCGCCGACGGCGAATACGTGCTGGACCTGGTGGAGGGCCTCTCGCAGCCCGCCGTCACCACCCTGCACACGGTGCTCCGCCGGCCGAGCCCTCGCCAGCACCTGATCCTGCGTGAACTGGCCCGTGCCTCGGCAGCGGTCGTGGTCATGTCGCATTCGGCCGCCCGGCTGCTCGTGGAGGTCTACGAGGTCGATCTCGCAGCCTTGCAGGTGATCCCGCACGGCGTGCCCGACCTGCCGTTCGACGACCCCTCGCGCTGCAAGGAGCGCCTGGGTCTGGCGGGCCGTCGGATCGTCCTCAGCTTTGGGCTCCTCGGACCGGGCAAGGGCTACGAGTACATGATCGAGGCGATGGCCACGGT
>DATHCS010000287.1:0-2030 GCA_035319405.1 Candidatus Dormiibacterota bacterium
ACGATCGTGAGCCCCTTGGCCGCAGCGCGGCCCATCAGCTCGTCGATCTGGCGCCGGTGCAGGAGCAGCTTGCGCGTGCGCTTGGGCTCGTGGTTGTAGCGATTGCCGCCCGTCCACGGCGCGATGTCGGCGCCGATGAGCCAGGCCTCGCCACGTTCAACGCGCGCATACGCGTCGCGCAAATTGACCTTGCCGGCCCGCACGCTCTTGATCTCGGTGCCAGTGAGGACCAGGCCCGCCTCGAATCGGTCCTCGATGCGGTACTCGTGGTGGGCGCGACGGTTGACGGCGATGGTCTGCTCGCCCATGTCGCTGGCCCTCCTCTAGACGCGCGAATGCCGGCCCGTTGTCGGGCCGGCATTCGGTGGCTGTACCACCTTGCGGGTCTGGGTTAGGCCGCTGCCTCCCGCGAGGTGGTGCAGCGCGATTTGGCATCCGTCACTGCACATCACCTCCTTTCGTTGCGGCGGACGATACCCGATGGGCTCGGTGGGCGCAAGGGCGGCACCCCCCGACCTCCCGGCCGGATGCCCGCGCCGGCTCAGGCCGCTCGTGGCCACGCCCCGTCGAGCTGCCGCGCCGGTTCGACGGGGTCGCCGGCGAGGCGGCTGGTCGAGGTGCCGGACCCGCTCACGAGCTGCACCGCCCGATCCAGGACGGCGTCCTGCCCGGGGGCCTGGTCGGCCGGTGGCGTCACTGCCACGTCCGGGGTGAGTCCCTTGCCGCTGATCCAGGTCTTCTGCACGGGTGTCAGCCACTTGGCCACGCTGAGGCGGAAGCCACCCGTGTCGTTGGGCAGCGTGTACCACTCCTGGATCGTGCCCTTCCCGTAGCTGGTGCCGCCAACGAGCGTCGCGCGACCCGTGTCCTGGAGGGCGCCGGCCACGATCTCGCTGGCGCTGGCGGAGCCCTTGTCGATGAGCACCGCCACGTTGATCGCGGGATCGACCGCCACCCCTCCCGACTGGGCCTCCTGCGGCACCTGGCGCCCGTCGGCGTAGGCCAGCCAGAAGATGGGGCCCGAGCCGATGAACTGGCTGGCGATCGTCTGCGCGGCGTCGACGTAGCCGCCCGGGTCGCCGCGCAGGTCGAAGACGATCGAGGTGGCGCCCTGGTCGAGCAGCGCCTTGAGCTTGGCCGTGAACTCGCTCGCTGCGTCGGCGCTGAAGTCGGCCAGCCGGATGTAGCCCACCTTGCCGTCCGCCAGGAGGCGGGTCTGGACCGCCTCCTCCCGCACGACGTCGCGCGTGAGCGTCAGGTCGAATGGCGGGCCGCCGCCGCGCACGAGGCGGAGGGTCACGGTCGTGCCGCGCGGGCCGCGGATGAGCTGGCTCACGTCCGACACCGTCTTCCCGTCCACGGCGGTGCCGTCGACCGCCACGATCTCGTCACCCGCCAGCAGGCCGCCCCGTTCGGCGGGCGAACCGGCGATGGGGTGGTCGACCACGAGGCGACAGCTCGAACCGAGCGGGGTGCAGCCCAGCGTCCCGTCGCCGGCACGCGTGGCGAGGTACGCACCGATGCCTTCGAACTGGCCCGACAGGCCGGCCAGCGAGGCCTTGAGATCCTCGGAGCTCAGGTACGAACTGAAGGGGTCGTCGAGCGTGGCGAACATGCCCTTGATGGCCCCTTCCACGAGCTGCTTGGTGTCGGCGCCGCCGACGTACTCGCGGGAGATGGCGTGGTACGCGTCCCAGAAGGCCTCGAAATCCTGCTGCTCGGCGGCCGACGTGCCGGGCGTCGAGCCGGCCAGGTGTCCGAGCGCGAAGCCCGAACCGAAGAGCAGTGTGCCGGCCAGCAGCGCCACCACGGCGAGCGCGAGCCAGGGGGTGCGCCGACCGGAGGGGCCAGCCGCGGCGGCCGTGGGGGCGCCGGTCTCCTCCTTCGCGGCGGCCGGCCCGACGGTTGCGTCGGCGGTCGGCTCGGGCGGTCGCGCCTCGTCATCGACGGAGGGCGCGCCTGACGGCAGCCCGGGAAGGGTGGAGGGGTCCATGTGGCGCCTCGGGAGGGGGTGGCTCGTTGGGCCGCCA
>DATHCS010000288.1:0-10000 GCA_035319405.1 Candidatus Dormiibacterota bacterium
CGGTCGCGCTCGTGGCCGCGACCGTGCTGATCCTGCTGGTCGTCCTCGCGGTGGTGGTCCACGCCATGTCCCTGTCCGGAGAGCCGTTGGAGGCCATCCTCGTCTACGGCGCGGCATTCGGACTCGCCATCGCCGCCTCGCTGCCGGCCATCGCCGTCCTCTGGTACCTCGACCGGCGCGAGCGCGAGTCGCCCTGGCTCTTCGCCGCCACCCTCGCCTGGGGCGGGTTCGTGGCCACGGGCTTGGCGCTGCTGCTCAACACGCTCGTCGATCGCGAGATCGCGGGACAGTTGCAGCAGGGCGCGTTGGGCGATGCCGGCACGTCGGATCCTGGCTCCGCCGCGGTCGCCTTCCTGGCGGTGGCGGTGCTGGTGGGGCCGATCATCGAGGAGTGCCTGAAGGCGCTGGCCGTGCTCGCCATCTTCTGGCTGCTGCGCAACGAGTTCAACGGGGTGCGCGACGGGATCGTCTACGGAGCGCTGGTGGGCCTCGGCTTCAACGCCCTCGAGGTCGCCTTCTACGTGCTCAACGGCTACCTCGACAACGGCAACGCGGCGTTCGGGCAGCAGTTCGCCGTGCGCTTCGTCTTCCTCGGTTTCAACGGCCACGTCGTGTTCACCGCGCTCTTCGGCGCCGGGCTCGGCCTGGCCCGCCAGACCGATCGGCGGTGGATCAGGATCGCGGCGCCGTTCGGTGGCCTCGTGGCGGCGATCCTCGCCCACCAGGCCAACAACCTCTTCGAGGGCGTGCTGATCGGGCTGTGGCTCGCCGCGACGGGCAACGGGCAGGTCGAGTCGCTGGACCAGGTCCCCCTGTCCACGCTGTGGTTCGGAACCGCTGTCGCCAACGTGCTGATCCTGGCGCTCCCCTTCCTCCTCCTGGGATGGGCGATCGTGTGGAGCGGGCGCTGGGAGCGACGCGTCATCCGGCAGGGGCTTGACGACGAGATCGGGCAGGCCATCACGCCAGCCGAGCACGACCTCCTGCTGGCCGAGCCGGCGTACGGCCTGCGCACGGTGCCGGGCTATCCGCCCCGGATCGGACGCGCCATCGTGCGCGCCCAGAACGAGCTGGCCTTCCGGAAGTGGCAGGTCCGCCGTCGCGGCGCGGACCCCACCTGGGACCCGGTCGCCTCCGCCTGGCGGGCGGACATCGCCAGCCTGCGGGTCGGTCGCGCGAGCTAAACGCCGTCGAGCGACCGCGCTGGCGCCCGGGGCGCGTCTACGCGCCGGGAACCTTGTAGGGGACCTTTCGCTTCGCGGCCGCGTCGACCTCCTCCGGCGTCAGCAGCACGACCGTCTTGACGTGTGCGGCGCCCGAAGCGCCGACCGTCAAGGCGAGCGCCGCGGCGTCCACGTTGCCCGGCAGGTCGGCGATGAGGTAGACGTCGTCGCCCCCGAACGCGAAGTAGAACGCCTCGAGCTTGCCGCCCATCGCCTTGGTGAGCTTGGTGATCGAGCTCGCGCGAGCGCTGCCGCCCTCTTTCAGCACGCCCTTGAGCCCCTCGGCGGTGTACGACACCTGCCATAGGTACCTGGCCATCGCACGCACCCTCCTGTGTGGATCGGACGGCGCGATTGTGCACCCTCGGCCGGCCATCGGTGGGCCACTCGGCCCTTGCCAGGCGGACACCCGTCGTGCCAGAACTCGCCCCAGGGGAAGGGCGAGCCGAGCTGGGAGCGGGAGGTATGCCATGTCTGTCGCAGCGCAGACCGCCGAGCGCGGTGGGGCGGGCCAGAAGGGCCTCAAGGCCGATGCCCTCGGCCTCATCTCGACGACCGTCATCGGCGTCGCCTCGACGGCCCCGGCCTACAGCCTGGCCGTGTCGCTGGGCCTGGTGGTGGCGGCAGTCGGATTCCAGTCGCCATCGATCATGGTCCTGGCCTTCGTGCCGATGCTCTTCATCGCCGCCGCGTACTACTACATGAACCGGGCCGACCCCGACTGCGGCACGAGCTTCACCTGGGTCACGAAGGCCATGGGCCCGTGGGCCGGCTGGATCACCGGGTGGGCGATCATCATCGCCGACATCGTGGTCATGGCCAGCCTGGCCGAGGTGGCCGCGATCTACACGTTCAGCCTGTTCGGCATCGACACGGAGTCGTTCGGTACGGCCGCCATGTTCGGCCAGGACGTGTCGCTGGGCAACGTGGCCATCGTGCTGCTGGGGATCGCCTTCATCGTCGTCCTGACCGTCATCTGCTACATCGGCATCGAGGCGTCGGCGCGTACCCAGATCGTGCTGCTCAGCCTCGAGCTGTTCGCGCTGGGCCTCTTCTCGATCGTGGCGCTCGCCAACGTGTACGCCGGCAACGTGCCCGACAGCGTGCTGCCTTCATGGGAGTGGCTCAACCCGATGTCGCTCACGCCCGAGGCGCTGGCCGCCGGCATGATCGTGGCCCTCTTCATCTACTGGGGCTGGGACAGCGCCGCGGCGGTCAACGAGGAAACGCGCTCGAGCCACATCACGCCCGGCCGGGCTGTGCTGCTCTCGACCGTGATCCTGGTGGGCACCTACGTCGTCGTCTCGGTCGCCGCGCAGGCCTTCCACGGCGCTGACTACCTGGCCAACCTGGGCGAGGAGGACGTGCTGGGATCCCTCGCCGGCGACGTGCTCGGCTCACCCTGGGACAAGATCCTCATCATCGCGGTCCTCACCTCCGCCGCCGCCTCCACGCAGACGACCATCCTGCCTACTGCGCGCACCGCCCTCTCGATGGGATCCAAGGGCGCGCTGCCCGGCTACTGGGCCCGCGTCCACCCGCGCTTCCAGACGCCCACCTCAGCGACGCTCTGGATGGGCGTCCTCTCCATCGCCTGGTACGTCGGCATGAAGTTCGTCTCGGAGAACCTCTTCTGGGACGCCATCGCGGCGCTCGGGCTGATGATCGCCTTTTACTACGGTCTGACCGGGTATGCCTGTGCGATCTACTACCGCCACGAGCTGCTGAAGAGCGGCAGGAACCTGCTGTTCATGGGCCTGGCGCCCCTGGCAGGCGGGGTCATCCTCACCTGGGCCTTCGTGAAGTCGGCGGTCGACCTGGCCGACCCGGCGAACTCGGTCTCCGGCGTGGCCTGGTTCGGCTTCGGGCCGCCGCTCGTCATCACCGCGGTGCTGATGGGCCTCGGGGTGGTGCTGATGCTCTTGCAGTGGCGCTACCAGCCGGAGTTCTTCCACCGCAGGATCGAGACCGCAGAAAGCGTCGAGGGTCCGCGGCCGGGCGCGGTCCCACCGATCGCCTCGCAGCCGCACGGGGCGTAGCGGGGCTCACGAGCGGGGCTGCCCGGCCCTCTCGTCGATCACGCCGATCAGGAATCGCCAAGCACTCGCGATCGCCCAGACGAGCGCGGCGGTCACCTCGAGGGCGATCCAGTACAGCCCTCCGCCCGCTCCCTGGGCGAGGACGATCGACAACGCCCCCACGAGCCCCGCGCCGGCGATGGCATACCCGATGGCCATCCTGATCCATGCGGCTCGGGGCACGCGCCAGCCGACACCCTGCAGGGTGCGTCGGTTGTTGTAGGTGTTGATGGCCGCAAAGCCGACGCTGACGATCCCGAACTCCAGGCCCGCCCACTCGGGCGGCTGCTCTGCGACGGCGGCTAGGCCGACCACCATCGCCGCGGTGAGCGTCACGAGCACCGCCCGGGCGTGGGCGCGATGCGTCGGGCTGGTGGCGATGAAGTCGCCGTAGATCGACAGGGCCACGACGATCAAGCCGGCCAGCACGGCCGCCGACGCGGCCGCCGTGAAGAAGAACTCGGTCCAGTGCGCCGGGTCGTAGGGCTCGAACATCGGCGTTCTCCGGGTAGGGCCAGGCCAGCGATGCTAGCAGCCGTGCGAGCCCCCGAGCGTTCCCCGGGCCCACGCTCGCGCACTATCCTCGTGGCCGGCCATCCAGGCCATGGCGCGGCGCTGTCGGGAGGGTGTGGGTCGAGATGAACGGGGAACGTGCCGGCGCGGGCGCCCGGCCCCTCATGGAAACGCGGGACTGGGAGGCCCTGGGGCACGGGGTGTTCGCGATCGTCGTGACCCTCCTCGTGCTCGACATCCGGGTGCCCGACGCCGCGACGATCGACAGCGGCGCGGCGCTCGTCAACGCCTTGGCCGCGGAGTTTCCCCGCTATGCAGCGTACGTGCTCGGCTTCCTGTTCCTGGGGGAGTACTGGCTCAGCACCACCCGGACGATGCGCATGCTGCGAGGCGTGGACCACTGGTTCCTCGTGCTGGGCCTGATCTTCCTGATGGTGATCGCCGCGGTGCCCTTCGCGACGGCCCTGCTGGCTGAGTACATCGGCGAGGCCAATGGGGCGGACAAGGTGGCGCTGGTGGTCTTCGTGTCGTGGCAGCTGGTGCTGGCCGTCATGGCCAACCTCGTGATCCATTACGCCGCCCGCGGCGGGCGTCTCCTCAGGCCCACAGTCTCGGCGACCGGGCTCCGGCAGTGGATGCGCGTCGCCGCCCTTGGACCGCTCATCTGGTTCGTGGCGCTGCTGGCGGCCATCTTCGTCAACGCCACCATCACGCTCGCGCTGATCGCCCTGTTGGCGGTCCTCTTCCTGTTGGACGTCGACCTCTGACCAGGCCGGGTCAGGACCCATCCAGGCCATCCATGGACGCGACGGGTGGCCCTTGACGCGCACGCCGGGTGAACGGCACGCTGGCCCTGCTGGAGGCCAGCAAGACCATGCGTCGCGTCCGCGTCACTGACGAGACCGTCACCCTCGAGTTGACACGCCCAGAACTGGGTGCGTTGCTCGGCGCACTCGAGGATCGCCTCGGTCCGCCCGGTCGTTTGATCCAGGCGCTGCCCGATCGTCTTCAGGAGGCAGACCAGGTCCTCAGCGAGGCCCTCCGAGCGGCCTCGGACGAGATGGAAGCTGCGCGCGCCGAGCACGGACCACCGTTCAACCCGGGCGACCGGGTACGGCTCAGCGAGGACGGACAGGTGTCGTTCGGCTTCGAAGGTGGGGGCGTCGTCCTCGAGCGTCACGACGCCGATCCCGAGCACGACGACCCGTGGTACCGGCTGCGCCTCGACGATGGCCGGATGGTCGACGCTGCACCGTTCATGGTGTGGCGCGCGGAGTCCGTCGACGATCCGGCGTAGGCCGCTCGTTGCCGCCGCGGGGCTTGGCCTTGCAGCCATCCTCTGCCTGGCGGCCCTCGTGTGGCTCGAGGGATCGGATCAGCATCGCGACGGAGCTGGGGCCTTGGGTTCGTACGGCCAGCCGGGCTACGAGGCCTTCAAAGCGGACCCATCCTCCGGGGCCAGGTCCTGGACCTACGGAGTGCCACTGTGCCTCATGCCGGGGACCGGGCCGGCCGTCCTTGAGTCTGTCGGGCCGCGAAGCACACTGGGCAGCGGCTTCGCGTTCCTTGGCGCCGGCGTGCGCGAGTTCACGCTGACACCGGAGCACACCTTCATCATCAGCACGGACCCGTGGCCGCCGCCAACGTCTGTCGTGCCAGACCCCATGAAGGCGGCACCTGGGCTCGCGGTATCCGGCCCGCCCTGCTCCCAGTATCAGAACGGCAGCCCCTATACCGAACTCCTGATCGGCCTGGGCTGGACCAGTCCCGACGGCGGCGGCTGGGAGGGCATCGAGATCACCTACACCGTGGACGGCAGCCGCCACGTGCTGGTGCTCGACCACGACCTGATGATCTGTGGCACGAGCGTCGATTGCGGTTCGCCGAGCACGCCGTAGGGTCAGCGCAAGGGTCAACCGCGAATCGAAAGCCCCTCCGGCGGTCGCCGGAGGGGCTGTTTCGTGCGTGGGAGGGTGGTGAGCCGCGAAGGACTCGAACCTTCAACCCGCTGATTAAGAGTCAGCTGCTCTACCATTGAGCTAGCGGCCCACGGACCGGGGATTCTACACGAGCCCCCCACCCGCTGAAGGCGTCCTCAAGCGCGGTCGCCTGCAATACGATGGCGGCGTGAACGCGACCGACGACTTCCCGACCAGCGCCGTCTTGCCGCCCGTCACGGGCCTGCGATTCCGTCACCTGCGCCTGCCCGACGATTACGCGGCCATGACCGAGATGGCCAACGCCAGCAGGCTGGCCGAGGGCTCGACCTTCATCACCACGGTCGAGGAGATGGCCAACTTCTACAGCCACCTCACGAACTGCGACCTCGCCCGGGATGCCTTCGCCGTCGAGGTCGAGGGGCGCCTCGCGGGGTATGCCCGGACGGAGTGGTACGACACGTACGACGGCGAGCGGATCCACGAGGTGGTCTGTTTCCTCGAGCCCGCGCGGCGTCGTCTGGGGATCGGACGCGCCATGCTGCGTACGCTCGAAGGGCGCGTCCGCGAGCTTGCCGGCGAGGCGCCCGCCGGCGAGGCGGCGGGGTCGCCGCCTCGCTTCCTGCAGAGCCAGGCCGAGGGGAAGGACGTCGGCCGCGAAGTCCTGCTGCGTTCCGAGGGCTTCGAGCCGGTGCGCTACGGGTTCACGATGGTGCGACCCGACCTCGAGGACCAGCACGACGCGCCCCTTCCGGAAGGCCTCGAGATCCGCGAGGTGCGCCCCGAGCACCTGCGCGCCATCTGGGAGGCCGACGCGGAGGCGTTCCGGGATCACTGGGGCATGGGACCGCCCACGGAAGCCGATTACCAGGAGTTCCTCACCGACCCCATGACCAACGACACGACCCTGTGGCGCATCGCCTGGGACGGCGATCAGGTCGCGGGCCAGGTGCGCAGCTTCATCAACGAGGAGGAGAATCGCCTCTACGGCCGCGAGCGTGGCTGGGTCGAGAGCATCAGCGTGCGGCGACCGTGGCGGCACCGGGGCCTGGCGCGCGCCCTGATCGCCGCCAGCTTCCCGCTGTTGCGTGCTCGGGGCATGACCGAGGGCGCGCTGGGTGTCGATACGGAGAATCTGTCGGGCGCCCTGCGTATCTACGAGAGCATGGGCTTCCGTGCGGTGTCGAAGGAGACGACGTTTCGCAAGCGCGTCGCCTGAGCCATCGACCTACCGGTCGACGCGGACGACCCCTCGGCCGGGTGCGACTACCCCGGCTGGTTGTCGATCTGCGCGCGCTGCAACCGGCCGGAGTAGTCCACGTAGATGGACTTCCACTCGC
Source organism: Candidatus Dormiibacterota bacterium (assembly GCA_035319405.1). Taxonomy (GTDB): domain Bacteria; phylum Chloroflexota; class Limnocylindria; order Limnocylindrales; family CSP1-4; genus DASPUH01. The sequence continues at coordinate 7,092 of DATHCS010000288.1, forward strand.
TGAACGTGTCGAGCGCGGCGTGGCCCGCTTCGCGGTGGCCGTTGCCCGTTCCCTTGACACCGCCGAAGGGCAGGTGGGTCTCGGCGCCGATCGTGCCCGCGTTGACGTACAGCAGGCCGCTCTCGAAGTCGTGCATGGCACGGAAGGCCGTGTCCACGTCGCGCGTGTAGATCGCGGCGCTCAGACCGTAGCGCGTCTGGTTGAGCGCCATCACGGCCGCCTCGTAGTCGGGTACGCGGATGAGCGACAGGAGCGGCCCGAAGATCTCCTCCTGGGCCAGCCGGCTCATGGGCATCACCCGGTCGACCAGCGTCGGCTGGAAGAAGTCGCCGTGCTCGAGGCCCGGCTCGCTCGCGGGCTGGCCGCCGGTCACGAGCACGCCCTCGTCGGCTCGCTCGGCGGGCAGCCGTGCGTAGCCGTTGACCTTCTCCAGGGCGCCCCGGTTGATGAGTGGGCCGACCTCCGTGGCCGGGTCGAGCCCCGGTCCGAGGCGCAGGCCCCGCGCCCGGGCGGCGAGCCGCTCGACGAGCTCGTCCGCGACGTCGTCCTGGACGATGACTCGCGAGCAGGCCGTGCAGCGCTGGCCGGTCGTGCCGAAGGCGGACCAGATGATGCCGTCCACGGCCAGCTCGAGGTCGGCGTCGGCCAGCACGACGATGCCGTTCTTGCCGCCCAGCTCGAGGGAGACGCGCTTCAGGCGCCGCGCGGCGATCGTGGCGATGCGGCGGCCGTTGTCGCCGTTGCCCGTGAAGCTCAGCACGGGCACGTCCGGGCTCTCCACGATGGGCAACCCGACCTCGTCGCCCGAGCCGGTGACGAGGTTGACCACGCCAGCGGGGATGCCCGCCTCGGCCAGCAGCTCCGTGAAGAGCACCGCGCAGTGCGGCGTGTCGCTGGCTGGCTTCCAGACCACCGTGTTGCCGCAGACGAGGGCCGGCATCATCTTCCAGGCGGGGATCGCGACGGGGAAGTTCCAGGGCGTGATCAATCCGGCCACCCCGATCGGCTCGCGCACGCTCATGGCCCACTTGTCCGGTAGCTCGCTGGGGACGGTGTCGCCGGACAGGCGCCGCCCCTCCCCCGCCATCAGGAAGGCGATGTCGATGGCCTCCTGGACGTCCCCGCGGGCCTCGGCCAGCACCTTGCCCATCTCGCGCGTCATGGCCCGCGCGAGGCGCTCCTTGTGCTGCCCCAGGAGGGCTGCGAAGCCGTAGAGCAGCTCACCACGGCGCGGCCCCGGCGTGCGGCGCCAGGCCGGGAACGCGTCCTCCGCGGCGCGCACGGCGGCGGCCACGTCGGCCGCATCGGAGGCCGCGAAGTGGCCCACCACGTCGCGCGCGTCGGCCGGGTTGAGCGAAGCGAAGGTGCGACCCGAGCAGCTGGGCATCCAGGCGCCGTCGATGTAGTTGCCGTGGACGGGCGCCGCCTCGGCGGACTGGGGGGCCGCCGGTCCGGGCTGCTCGGCGAGCTGCGTCATGGGGCATTCTAGGCGCCCCATGGCCCCCCGCTAGGCGCCAGACGGCGCCTCGCCGCCGAGGCTGACCTCGCCGCCGAGGCCCACGACGTGCTCCAGGTTGCGCAGGCGGAACAGCGGCACCAGGGCGACCGCCAGCAGGATCAGCGTGGCCACGAGCAGCCCGTCGATGCCCCGCATATCGGCCGCGAGGCCCCCGATGAGGCTGCCCGCGATCTGGCCAACGGCGAGGAAGACGCTGTAGAGGCCCATGATCGCGCCACGGTCCGCCGGGAACGCCTCGGAGACGTCGGCGAGCAGGCCCAGCGCGGCCGGCGTCGCGCCGGCCAGCACGAAGAGGCCCGCTGCGGCGATGCCGACGCAGGCGAGGGGCAGGGCGAGCGGCAGTTGCCCCGAGTGGTTGACCACCAGCCCGCTGCCCACCAGCACGGCCCCGCCAAGGATGCCGTAGAGGATGATCGTCGTGCGGCGCATCGACTTGAAGCGGTTGCCCCAGAAGAGCAGCCCCGCCCCGAAGATCACGGCGATGACGATGGCCGCCACGGTGATCTCGTTGGCGTCGAAGCCACGGTGCAACAGCTGCTCGGGGAATCGGTCGTCACGCTTGGCGAACTGGAAGATCGACTGGCTGACCCATAGCCCGATCGCGGCGTTGATGGCGATCCAGGTCGGCGCCAGCAGCAGCACGTGTGCGTTGCTGAGCAGGTCCAGGTACTTGCGCAGCGAGTCGGGGTGCTGCCGGGCGAGCAGCTCGGCCTCGCCGCGCGGATCCGCGACGCCGTAGCGGTAGATCAGGAACGAGACGCCGTAGATGACCGCGTTGAGGAAGAAGCCGGCCACGCCGATGCCCTCGAACAGCTTCGGGCCGACGATGAAGCCCAGGCCGAGCCCGCCCAGCGTCGCCGCCTCGAAGAGCGCGGACGAGCGGCCGCGCAGCTGCTCGTCGCCCGCGGTGACCATGGCGATGTAGCCCAGGATCGAGGGCACGCTGGCCGCCGTCGAGGCGCCTTCGAGGATGCGCGTGAGGGCGAGCACCGGGAGGAGCAGCAGCCCGCCCAGGGCAGCCATGGCGCGGGTGAACCCGGTCAGGATCACGGCCACGGCGCCGAAGACCGGGCCGACCTGCATGACACGGTGGTGGCCGGCATGGTCAGAGAGGATGCCGAAGGGCGGCGCCAGGACCAGCTCGGCCGCGTAGAAGGTGGCCGCCATGAGCCCGACGACGAACGGGCCGATGGAGCTGCCCGGGACGCCCGCCAGCTCGACGAAGTAGAACCCCAGCAGGACCCCGGTGAGGCCCGTGCTGAAGCGCAGCGTGAACGTGCCGGTGAGGCAGGCGATCAGCGAGCGATCCATGCGGCCCCATAGGGTACCGGGCCGGCCTCAACCGTCGAGGGGGCTCGATCGCCTCGCACTATGCTGGCCGGGTGAGCGA
>DATHCS010000289.1:0-2238 GCA_035319405.1 Candidatus Dormiibacterota bacterium
GCGACGTCGGCGAGGCGGGAGCGATAGCCCGGCTGCGCTTGCTCGTGAACGACCAGGAAGATGGGCACGGCGAAGAGCGCGAACAGCAGCGCGGCCAGCGGGAAGGTGCCGGCCACGGGGATGCTCAGCAGCAGCAGGAGCAGGGCGATGAAGATCGTGCCCAGGTAGCCGATCGACACGCCGAACCCCGAGAGCCCACCGCGGGAGGCGGACGTGCTGACCGTCTTCAGCGTGGCGTCGTAGTAGATGAGCGCCGCCTGGTAGCCGAAGTTGGCGATGACGAAGAGGACGATCCCCAGCGCCGCCCCACCGACCGAGATGAAGGCGGTGGGCACGATGCACAGCACCGTGAAGACCAGCAGATAGGGCAGACGCCGGCCACCGCGATCGCTGACCGCGCCCAGGATCGGCGAGACGAGCGCGTTGAGGCCGACACTGGCGAGGATCGCCAGGCTTTGCCACAGCTGGCCCTGCTCGGGCCCCAGCTGCTGTGGCTCCGTCAGCCAGAGCCCGAAGGCGTACGACACGACGGCGTAGCTGAAGATGGTGTTGGCGAAGTCGTAGAGCGCCCAGCTCGTCGGCACGCGCGCGCGGCCGGTGGGCGTCGCCTCGCGCAGCGTTGGCGCCCAGCCGCGTGGGTTCCACCAGCGACGCGGGGTCGCGGCCGAGGCAGCGCCAGCCATCCGCCCGATCATAGCGATGCGGCCTGGCGCGGGCGGCATGCCCCGCGTACGATGCCCTCGTGCCCAAACCCCGCAGCTCCAGGCCTGCGCCCACCGCCATCGGACCGACGCCGGCTGCCGACCGGCTCGCCTGGCGGCCGCAGTCGGCGCGGCGGCCCGAACGCGTGCCCACCATCGCCGACCCGGTCATCGAGCCGGCCTGGTCGGGCCTCCACGTGCTGGCCCACTTCGACGTGAAGGCCGGCAACGCCTTCGGACCGTGGCTGGCCCTGTACGACGAGGGCGGTGAGGACGTCAGCAATGCCGAGCCGGCGGCCTACAAGGCCCTCGCCGAGGCCATCCGCGCCGATGACGCGGTGATCGACGGTTGGCTCACCGAGCAGGCGAGCCTCAGCGGCGAGGGCGCCAGCATCGCCACCACCTACCGGCCCAATCCCCTCAGCTTCATCACGGGGCGCCCCGGCACGCTCGAGGTGCCCGCCCTGCCGCACCAGGCCGAGGTGCACGAGGTCGCCTTCGTGGGCGTCGACCTGCTGTGGGTGGACGGGCAGGAGCTGCTCGAGGTCCCGCTGCTCGAACGGAAGCGCGTGCTGGAGAGCGTCCTGATCGTGGGCGACCTGGTGCGGGTGACGCCGTTCACGCGCCCGCCCCTCAGTCAGTGGCTGGTCTCGTGGCAGGCGTCGGGATTCGGCGGCGCGCTGCTGAAGGGCGCCAACGGCCACTACCGGCCTGGCGAGGTGGCGCCCGACTGGGCGTACGTGTCGGCCGCGGAGGGCAGGCAGCGCTGAGCGCGACGCGCGAGGTGCAGGCGCAAGGTCCGCTGCGCGTCGGCGTGCGACGCGCGCGCGCCGACGACAAGGATGCCGTCCTCGCGTTCGCCTCCACCACGTGGGACGGCTGGGACTACATCCCCGAGGCCTGGGACGAGTGGCTCGCCGCGACCGACGGCACCCTCCTCGTGGCCGAGACGATGACCCCCGACCGCGACGCCGAGGGCGGGGTCGTCGAGCGCGGGCGGGTGGTGGCGCTCGCCCGCGTGACGATGCTCGCGCCGGCCGAGGCGTGGCTGGAGGGCATCCGCGTGGATGCCACGCTGCGGGGGCGCGACATCGGCACGAACCTGCAGGTCGCCGAGCTCGCCTGGGCCGCCGCGCAGGGCGCGACCGTGGTGCGCTACACGACGGGGCGCGACAACGAGGGCTCACACCGCCTCGGGGCACGCCACGACTTCGTGCGGCTGGCCGACCGACGCGCCTACGGCCCGAACCAGCCTTCCGAGTCTCCCCAGCGGCCGACCGATCCGTCGGCCGTTCGGGTGCTCGAGCCCGACGCGCCAGAGGCGGTCCGCGACTGGTGGGCCCGACTGGCGGACGACCCGATCCTCCGCGCCGGCGACGGCCTCTACGAATGCCGCCGCTGGGCCTTCCAGGAGCTGACCGAGGAACGGTTCGCGGCTCACGCTCGGCGCGGCGAGGTCCTGCTCTCGCGCGATGGGCAGGCCCTGGCCATCGCGCCGCACCCACCCAGCTGGCCGCACGACGGCCACACCCATCGC
>DATHCS010000290.1:0-2372 GCA_035319405.1 Candidatus Dormiibacterota bacterium
CTGCACGGGGCGACGGCGACCCGCACCGAGATCGTCCGCTGGTCGATGAGCGTGTACGGACCCATATTCGGGACGAGGACCGTTGAGTCCTGGGCCACGAGCACCAGCAACGCGAGCAGCACCAGGGACGCGACGCCGAGGACGACGGCCACAGCGGCCCGCGGCCACCCGTTTCGCGAGATCCCGACCGACTGCCTCGACTCCATCGGCGCTGACCACCCCGCTCCCGTCGTCGCATCGGCGATCCCCGCGGCGATGGTAGCCCTGGAAGGCTAGACTCGCCCGACGGCCGGAAGGAGGCCGCCGCTCCGTCAAGGAGGATGTGATGACGCAGCGCGTGCTGGTGCTCCTGGGGACCAAGAAGGGGGCCTTCATCCTCGAAGGCGATGCCACCAGGCGGGAGTTCATCGTCCGCGGGCCGCTCTGCGAGGGCTGGCCGATCCAGGACGTCAACGTCGATCCGTCCAGCGGCGCCATCCTGGCCGCCGGCGGCAGCGCGTGGTATGGCCCTGCCGTCTGGCGCAGCGACGACCTGGGCACCACCTGGAGCCACTCGAGCGAGGGCCTGACGTACGGACCCGACGGGCCCAAGATCCGCACCGTCTGGAACGTCACGCCCGGCCTCGACGGACTGTATGCCGGGGTCGAGCCGGCCGGCCTCTTCCGCTCGACCGACGGCGGCGCGACGTGGAGTCACGTGGAGGGGCTGACCAACCATCCCACCCGGGAGAGCTGGCAGCCCGGCAACGGCGGCCTCTGCCTGCATACGATCCTCGCCCATCCCAGCGACCCGCGCCGGATGTGGGTCGGCATCTCGGCCGTGGGCTGCTTCGCCACTGAGGACGGCGGCGCGACGTGGGAGGCACGCAACCAGGGCGTGCGCGCCGACTACCTGCCCGATCCGTACCCCGTCACCGGCCAGTGCGTGCACAAGATGGTGCTGGCGGCCGGATCGGGGGAGCGACTCTTCCAGCAGAACCACTGCGGCACGTATCGCAGCGACGACGCCGGCCGAACCTGGGTCTGCCTCGACGAGGGGTTGCCGTCCACCTTCGGCTTTCCCATGGTGGCCAGCCCGCGCGATCCCGACACGGTCTTCACGGTGCCCCTCAACGGCGACGACCGCGGCCGCTACGTGCCGGGAGCGGCGATGGCCGTCTGGAGCACCCGCGATGCCGGCGGCAGCTGGGCCGCCCTCCGCGAGGGGCTGCCGCAGGACCACGCTTACCTGGGCGTGCTCCGCGAGGCGATGGCACGCGACAACCTCGACCCGTTCGGGCTGTACATGGGCACCAGCACCGGCCAGCTCTTCGCCAGCGCCGACGAGGGCGCCAGCTGGCGCCTCGTGGCCGACTACCTGCCGCCCATCTGGGCGGTCGAGACGGTCGTCGTCGCTGCCTGAGGACGGCGCGGGCCGGTACGGCAGGCGGTCGCCGATGGGCGTGGTCGTGCTGCCGCGTTCGCTGACCGAGCTCTTCCCGGCGCGCGATGGCCGGCCGGCCCTGCCGCGGCGGGTGTCGGTCTTCCCGTTCGGGGAGGATGGCGGCGGCGCGGTGCCGCCCACGGTGGGCGACCTCATCGAGCACCTCGATCGGACCTGGCCGGGCCTGCGCGACCGCCTCTGCGAGCCCGGGCCGGTCCTTCGGGCCTACATCAACGTCTACGTGGACGGCGAGCCGGCGTCGATCGACACACCCGTGCCCGAATCGGCCACCGTGCACGTCCTGCCCGCCGTCGCCGGTGGCTGAGGAACGCCGCTACCCGGTCCGCGTCGAGGGCCAGGCCTGGATCCCCATGGACGACGGCGTGCGCCTGGGAGCGACCCTGTACCTGCCCGATGCGCCGGGTGACGGTCCATTCCCGGCGCTGCTCGAGTCGATCCCCTACCGCAAGGACGACTGGACCCTGTCGCGCGACCGACCCCTGCACGCCCACTTCGCGAGTCGCGGCTACGTCAGCGTCCGCCTCGACGTGCGCGGAACCGGCTCCTCCGAGGGCGTCGCCCAGGACGAGTACACCGAGCGCGAGATCCGCGACAACCTGGCCGTGCTGCGCTGGCTGGCGAGCCAGCCCTGGAGCAGCGGCGCGACCGGCATGTTCGGCATCAGCTGGGGCGGCTTCAGCGCCGTGCAGGCCGCGTTGCGGCAGCCGCCCGAGCTGAAGGCTATCGTGCCCGTCCACTTCAGCCACGACCGCTACACCACCGACGTGCACTACTACGGCGGCACGCTCCACGTGGGGGAGTCCGTCTACTGGCCGGCCGAGATGATCGCCCAGAACGGGCTGCCGCCCGACCCCGAGCGCTTCGGGCCCGGCTGGCATGATGCATGGTTGACCCGGTTGCGTGAGACGCCCGCCTGGCCGCTGTCCTG